>JAITNP010000244.1 GCA_031290455.1 Treponema sp.
ACCATGAATACCACCGTCTTTGACGAATAGATATCTCCCCCTTCGGTGATTAACCGGCAGGTTATCCGGTGGCCCCCGGTGGTAAATTCCCGGGCAGTCCGGTTCAAGATCGCGCCCGAATCGCTCAATGGATGGTCATCCAGATACCACTGATATGCGGCAAAGCTGCTGTTTATGGTGATGTTCAGGATAGGGTTTTCAAGCCAGGAAAGGGGATCAAGCCGCTCAATCACTTCATCCGAGGACAAGCCGGTAAAACTGATGGATACCACCGCCTGACCATTGAGCTTGACCCATACCTCGTAGTCCTGGGTACTCCCATCATCCGCCCTTATGGTATAGACCACCGGAACCGTATCCCCATGGGTAAAATCCTGGGGACCTTGGGGACTATAGGCCGCCCCAGTATGGGTAATTATGGGGGTAATTGCAGTGAGCGGCGTCCCAAAGGGACCGGTTATGGTAATGACCGTGCCCTCAATGCGAACAGCCACGGGCTTGGTAAAGTCGAAGGCCACGATATCCTTGGTATCCCGTTCCCGCCGGATGACCGTAACGGTGTACTCCTGGGTCGTAACCCCATTCTGTGCCGTTACGGTCAGGCGTATCGGCGGATTCTCCCCCACGACCGGTAAGGGTCGTCTGGTTCCCCCACCAATGAGCGCGTTTGTATCCTCAGGAATCCCTGTGATGGCGATGTCCTGCACCTCATTTCTCACGGAAACCCGATAGACGGTGGTATCACCCGCAACGGACACGACGGTTCCCTCGCTGACCCTGAGTTCCTGCAGCCTCGTATTAAAGGAATAACACCTGATAGGAGGGAGTTCATACCCGTCGAAGGTGAGCACCCCGTCGGTGGTGGCCGCATCCACCATGAGTTTAAACTCGTCATCTGGAACGGCCCCGGCTATCCGAATTAATGCCTCGAACAAACCGGTTTGCTCCAAGGCGGATTTTCCCATAGTGGTTCCTCCCAGGGACAGGGTCAAGTCTTGCTGCCGGGGGTTCATGAGCCGCACCGCCGCCAGGGACCCCCCAGGAACTTCCGCTTCCGGGGGAATCACGATGATTCCATCGGACCGCCTTACAAAGGGAGAACGCATCTCGAACGCATACTCCCCGGCATCGGGGCTGAGTTCTTTGGCAATATAACCGGTCAGTGAGAGGTTATAACTATCACATCCCCCCAGGAGGGCAAGCGTGCATAATAGTAAAATCGGTAGCCTATCGATATAAAACCTGATATTGTCCATAAAATCACATGGTACACCATACAAACCAAAATAGCAAGAGAACCGCTTTCAAAAAGCCGGCAATAGCAGAACAGCGTCTCTTGACAAAGCTTGTTTCTGTTCATAGGCTTAATCCATGGGACAAAACAGGAATTCTTCGTTTATAGCGCGATTTATTATGCGCCTTATTGCCGCTTTTACCATTATTATCGCCGTGGCAATCGGTATTGGCCTGGGTTTGTCTCTGGCAGAAACGGCTAATATTAAAAATCAGGAAAATTTTACTGAATTTGCCCTTGCCCTGCCGACCAAGATCCTCGATAGCCGTGGGACCGTGATTACCGAATTCTCAGCGGATGAAAAGCGGGAGTTGGTTTCTCTGAGTGAGCTGCCCCGGCACCTCATTAATGCGGTCCTTGCCCGGGAGGACCCGGAATTTTATATTCACAAGGGGTTCAGTATCCGGGGTATCGCCCGGGCGGTGTACGGACAACTCACGGGAAACAACCTGGGGGGAGGTTCTACTATTACCCAGCAGGTGGCTGGAACCCTCCATACGGATAGAACCGAGCGGACCCTGAGCCGGAAAATCCGGGAACTGTGGTGGGCTTTTCAGATAGAACGGCGGTACACCAAGAATGAAATCCTTGAGATTTACCTCAATTACATGTATATGGGTCCTGGGGTCTATGGGGTGGAGGCGGCAAGCAAATACTTCTTTGGCCACAGCGCCCGGGAGATAACCTTGGCGGAGGCGGCGATCCTGGTGATTCAGCTTTCAAGTCCCGCACGGTACAATCCTCTGGATAATCCTAATACGGCCATGGACCGGCAGCGTTCGGTACTGGAGAAGATGATCGAATTCGGCTATGCCACCCCGGAGGAAGCGGATGTGTCCTTTGATGCCTACTGGGCCAATTACGATTATACCAGGCCATCGGTCTCGGCGTATTACAACCGGGAAGACGCGGCCCCCTGGTTCAGTGAATATGTCCGCCGGGAATTGGACAACTTGATGTACGGATCCATGGATTATTACCGGGACGGCTACTCGGTGCTTACCACCTTGAACCTTGAACATCAGGCGACGGCGGCTAAATTCATGGAAGAAGGGCTTGCCAAGGCAAATAAGGAGTACGCTAATTCCCGGGGGAGCCGTCTGACCCGGGCCGAGCGAACCTACATACCCGTGGTGGATCTCCTCGCCCTCTGTTTCGATCTGAGGGGGATACATGAGACCACGGGGGCACAAAGCGAACAAAAGGCTCTGAATAAGTACACTAAGATCATCAACCCCGTGGTGGACATGGCCGCCCTTGCTTTCGGACTCCAGGACCTCAAGCCCATCACCCTGGCGGGTTTTGCGAACCTGAAAGACAGTACCGATCAGAACGTGGTTGAAGGCGCCCTCGTTGCCATGGAGAACGATACCGGCTATATCACCGCCCTTATCGGCGGCTCCAAGTATGATGAATCAAACCAGCTTATCCGGGCAAGTCAAGGCCGCGTCATGCCGGGGTCTGCCTTCAAACCTCTGTACTATTCTGCGGCCATTGATACCCGTAAATTCACTGCCGCGTCCTTAATCTACGACATTCCGGTGGTGTTCCACAATGAAGACGGAACCCCCTATATTCCCCTGAATTTCAAGGGTGAATGGAAGGGATCGGTCCTCCTGTACAATGCCCTGGCCCAATCCATGAACGTCCCTTCTCTCAAGATTCTGGACGGCATCGGCTTTGACGCCGCCATAAACCGGGCAGCAGCCCTCTTGGGCATTGATGACCCCGCGGTAAAACGCCGGACCTTTCCCCGGGTATATCCCATGGGCCTGGGGATAATTTCCATTGCCCCCATTCAGATGGCCCGGGCCTTCGCGATCTTCGCAAACCAGGGCCGGGAGGTTACCCCCATTGCCATACGGTCCATAGAAGACCGGAACGGGAAGGTCATTCTGGATATGGAACGGGAAGTACGGCTGCGGCAGCGGCACATGGGAAACGAGATACAGGTGGTAAGCCCGCAGAATGCCTATATCATGACCAGCATCCTCAAGAAGACCGTAGAAATCGGTACCTTGGCATACGGCGCGGGGTGGGGAGCGAAGTTTACCTTCAAGGATGCACAGGGAAATCGCTACCGTATTCCCGCAGCGGGGAAGACCGGAACCACCCAGAACTGGTCCGATGCCTGGGCCGTTGGTTTTACCCCCTATTATACCACTGCCATCTGGTTTGGTTTTGATAAACCCGGCAATTCCCTGGGGCTTTCCCTCACGGGCGCGACCCTGTCCGGTCCTATCTGGGGGGATTTTATGCGGGAGATCCACCAGGGCCTGCCTGAGAAGAATTTTATCCGGCCCTCTTCAGGCATCATTGACGTTACGGTCTGCGCCAAATCGGGCTTATTAAAGACCCCCGCCTGCAATGAGGGGGAGGTAACCCTTTCCTTCCTGGAGGGAACCCAGCCGGTCCAGTACTGCAATATCCACGGTAAGACCACGTCCGTTCCTACCGAAACCATCCTGAAACCCATGGATATCCTGGGCATTGAGGATATCCTGATCAATGACAATACCCTGATGAACAAACTTACGATGCCCACCTTACGACTTGACCTGCTGTCTGGCGCTCCTCCGATGGTTCGGGACCCCGTAGCCAGTGAAACCATCGAGCGCCGGGATCCCCGTTCAAGTGGTGATATGCCTGCCCTGGGTAACGATACCAATCCTTGGCCGGCGGAGAACTTCAGTGAGCCGGAATCTCCACCCATGTCCGGCTATGAGCTTGAACTGCCGACCTATAATCCGCTCTTGGATTAGGGGCAACGCGGAGAACGCAAGGGGTATATTTATGGATCAAGGGTTTACCGTAAGCGGCGCTATGTATGATGCTCAAAATGTGCTTATCATCGCGGAGTTGGGAACTGCCCACGGGGCGGATCCGGTAAAGGCAAAGGAACTCATTGATGCGGCAGCGGAATCCGGCGCTGGGTGTATCAAAGTGCAGATGGTCTATGCCGATGAAATCCTCCACCCCAACACCGGGGAGGTTGCCTTACCGGGCGGGAATATCCGGCTCTACGACCGGTTTAAACAATTGGAGGTGGACCCGGATTTTTTTGCCGAAATAAAGGCTCACGTCGAATCCAGGGGTCTTTTATTCCTCTGCACCCCCTTTGGTCTGGGAAGCGCCCGGGAATTACGGGCCTTGCATCCAATGGCCTTCAAGATTGCGTCCCCGGAACTGAATCATACCACGCTCCTGCGGGAGGTTGCTTCTTATCATCTGCCGGTTTTGCTCTCCACCGGGGTTTCAAAACTGGGGGATATAGAAGAAGCGCTCCAGATATTGGCCCCTTCTCAACCGGCCCCAATTTGTCTCCTGCACTGTATTACCGCCTATCCCGCGCCCGAAAGGGATTACAATCTCCGATTGCTCAGGAGCCTTGCCGCCGTCTTTGGTCTTCCGGTGGGGGTGAGCGATCACAGCCTCGATCCAGAGCTGGTCCCGGCCTTGGGAACCGCCATGGGAGCAGGGGTAATCGAAAAACATTTCTGCCTGTCCCGGAATGATCCGGGATTAGACGACCCCATTGCCCTTCCCCCCAGAGAATTTGGGCGGATGGTCCGGGCCATCCGCAGGGCTTCGGAATTGGGCAGTGATGGAACCATTGATGCGCTGTCCCATGAACGAGGCCCCGCACTGGTCCAGGCAATCCTGGGGGACGGGATAAAAAGGCTTGCCCCCTCAGAGGCCGCCAATTATGAACGGACCAACCGCTCCCTCCATGCTCTCCGGGATATCCAGGAAGGTGAACTCATCACCGCCGAAGCCATCGCCCCCCTCCGTACTGAAAAAGTCTTACGCCCCGGCCTTCCCCCCGCATGGGAATCTGCCATCACCGGCAGAAGAGCCCGTAGTTTTATCCCCGCCGGCGAAGGAATCCGCTTTGAAGACTGTTGACTGTTGAATAGTGAATACTGTCTTGATCTGTTGTTATAACTGTTCTATGCTTGAGACTATGCTGAAAGCTGTTTTTCCTGGGTCCTTTGATCCTCCCACGCTGGGGCATCTCAATATTATTGAACGGGCTGCTTCTATCTTTGATGAACTCTTGGTGATGGTGGCGGAAAATCGTCTGAAAAAGTACCTTTTTTCCGTGGAAGAACGGATCACTATTATGACTGAACTGGTTAAACCTTGGAAAAATGTTTCGGTGGTGATATGCGATACGCTTATCGTGGAATTTATGAAGCAACGGGATGTGCGGATCCTCGTCCGCGGGGTACGGGGACCGACTGATTTTGCCTACGAATTTGAGCTTTCGATGATGAACAAGGGGCTGGATTCCAACATAGAAACCATATTTATGACCACGGATCCTGAGTATTTCGTACTCCGTTCTTCGGCGATAAAAGAATTGGCCTCCTTCCACGGGGATGTTTCCGGTATGGTTCCTCCCCTGGTGGCGGAAGCTTTACAGACTAAGTATTGAGCCGCTCAATTCCCATATAAATCCAGGGAATGAAAATGGCGGGGATGAGGTTCGCCACCCGGATTTCCTTGATGCTGAGGAAGTTAAAGCCAATGGCCGCCACCATGAGGCTTCCAACTGCGGACATTTCCCGGATGATGTCGGGAGTGAGGAGATCCTTTATGGCGATGGATGCCAGGACAATGCCCCCCTGGTAGATAAAGACCGGCAGGGCGGAAAAGATCACCCCGATACCCATGGAAGCGCCGAAAACCACCGAGATAGAACCGTCCAGGACGGACTTGGCGAAGAGGGTTTCATGGCTCCCCAGGAGTCCGCTTTGCATGGACCCCACGATGGCCATGGAACCGGTACAGAACAGGATGCTGGCGGATACAAAGCCTTTGGAGAAGGCACCCCCTCTCATACCGAGCTTTCGTTCCGCCCAGGCGCCGAAACGGTTCATTAGTTTGTCGATATTGATGAGTTCCCCCATGATGGCCCCGCCGACCATGCTCATGATGAGGAGGAGTACCCGCTGGTTATCCAACGCCCCCTTGATCCCCACATAGATGATCGAAAGACCGATGGCCTTTTTGATGATCTCCTCAAACCGTTCCGGGATGCCCCGGACAATAAAACAACCTACTAGGGCGCAAACCACAATCGCCAGGGCATTCACTACAGGACCAAGCATTTTTGTATCCTGTCCCAACCTGAAGATTACGTCAAGGGGGGGCTTTACCGCACGACTATTTTATTCCTGCCGGTATTCTTGGCTTCGTACAGGGCGCTATCCGCCTTATCAATATAATTGGCAATGGTTTCTTGGTCCTGGGGAATACCTAAAGCGATACCGATACTGACGGTAAATGCAAATTCAGGATATTGGGTAAAAGAAATAGCACGGACTTCATCCATGATTCTTTGAGCAACCATCGTGGTGCTTGACAGATTATTTGATAGAATAAAAACAAGGAATTCTTCACCTCCATACCGGCAGAACAGATCATCCTGCCGCAGGCTTTGCCTGATGGCATCTGCAAGCCGTTTCAGCACATCGTCGCCAAAGGAATGACCATAGGTGTCATTAATGTTCTTAAAATGATCGATATCTAAAAAAAGAACCGCTATGCAATTTTGAGTATATTTACAGGAATTAAAAAAAATTGTTGCAGTATCAAGAAAATTCTGCCGGTTTGAAATACCAGTGAGCGCATCCGTTGTTGCCATGTGTTTGAGAAATATTTCGGTATTCTCTTTCATCAGAAGCAGGTATGCAGGCAGATTGAAAATCATCAGAAGTACCGCTGCAAGAAAAACGATCTGCTGAGATAGAAATCTTGAAAAAAGATCAAAGTCGTAGTCTATAAAGATCATGGCCCGGGGCAAAAGAAAAAGCAGCAGGGTACTATAATAGATACCGATAACTCTTTTTAACTTGTTAGAATTTTTGGACAGCAGCATATCTAAGGATGGAATAAAAAGAACGATCAAAATACACAGAGAAGCGATGATCACTCTGAGTGATGGAATCGAATAGTGTAGTTCAAGGATGTTAAAAACCATAATTGATACGAGGCTTATAATACCGGTGAGATACTTGAGTATCTTTTTTTCTTCATGAATAAGGATAAAAATAGCAACCGACTCGAAATAGAAACCAATGATGAGCGCGGTATTGCCCATGTTCACGGATAAAATATCCGCTATTTTATCTCTGAATAACAACAAAAAAAAGGCGAATCCTTGAAATAATTTTGCGGCTAAAAAATATCTTGATAGCTTTTTATCTATCGTATTTTTATTGAAAATTTCATAAAAATATACAAGTATTACGGAGGTTACATTTCCCCAACATAATACGATAATCATCGTTTTAATATCCACATTGACTAATGCATAGAGCATATCGAAAACCATTAAAATCTCCTGTTTTACAAGGGTATAATACCATCTATTTATGGTAATGTCGATATACAGACCGGATGACAATGACCGTTTTATGGTGATACCATCTAGTTTCAGGAGGAGCTATGACAAAACAAGTGGCAGATGAATCCCTCGGGCATACGCTGATAAAAGTATTGGCCAACCGGGGTCTCAGGAACGCTGGCATCGGGTGTGTAAAATCAATCTTTTATAATTTTTTCTTTCTGCAATACAAGGCCGCTTTTTTACCAGGGCGCATACCCGTTTCAGCGGTGGATCACCCCTTGGACACCAAGATACCCTTTATCCCCCAATGGGTTGCGGTCTACCTTGACTTTGTCGCCTTCTGGGTACGGATGATCGGGTTCCTCCTCGAAACCTACCGCCGCCGAGGGATGAGCGGGGCAATGGATTTTATTGATTCCATGGGGAAGCTCTATACTTTTGCCGCAGAGGTCTATGCAAAGAACCTTTCCACCACCGACCGTCCTCACTATCTTGCCCGTCCCCGGTTCGCCTTCATCCACGCGACAGACCCCCACCTTATGTGCATCCCCAGCCTCCATGTGATGGTGGTCATCCGAACCTATACCAAATTTAGGGACCTGATCCGGTCCATCGGGGATGAACAGGGGCTTGCCCCCCAGATTGAAGAAATCAGACAAGGGGCGCTGGTAATTACCGAGGCCGTCCTCTATGTGAAGCAGCACAGCATCAACTGTATTGCCGCCGCCTTGTACGCAATGACCCGGTTTGACGAATCCCTTTTCCCTCCAGAGGAAGCGGAGGACTTTGTTTCCCACCTCTTTAGCCGCGCCACCATACCTGCCCCTGAGGACAGGAGGCTCATCAGAAACTACATTCTGGAACTGTACCGGCGCTTCCTGCAAGAAGGATCTGCCGCTCAGTTCTGGGCAGAACCGCTCCTGGCCTTTCTCAGTTCCCGCAGAATAAACTAATTGAAAGCGGCTCTATCTCCTGAGTTTTTCCTCAAACCGTTCCAGGGCTTTTCCGGTCAGCGCCGGTTCCGGTGAAGCGGCGCTGCCATGAACATGACCAAGGCGGCGTTTAAGCGCAAGGAATTCTTCTTTGGAGAACGAGACTCCCCCAAGCCGATGTCGCTCAAAGGATTCGCAGCATCGGGGGGCCACTTTTTTCGTGATGTCCAAGAGGACCTCTCCATAGCGGCGAATTTCCTTTTGGGCATGGGCATCAAGGCGGAGTTCCAGGAAATGGAACAGGTTGTGCAGGTCTATCTGCCAGTACCATTCGGTGTATAAGGAGAGGGGCAGGTTGATACGGGCCAGTTCCCGGGCAATGCCCTGCTCGATAAGGCCCGAATATGCGGTATACGCCTGCTGTTGGCCTTGGGCAAGGGAGGCCTGGACCTGTCCGGCCGCTTTGGCATCCAGGGGCTCGGTGGAACGGCCCTGTTTATTGTCGGTACTTTGGAGGGCTATGTCATCAAGCGCAGGCACATAGAAATCATCCTTCATAATTGAGTAGCGCCCGGAAATTTCGTTAACCCGGGCGGTCCGGTGCCGTATCCATTGGCGGGCAACGAAGATGGGGAGCTTGACATGAAAGGTCAGCAGTACTTGTTCAAAGGGCGAGGTATGACGATTCCGCAAGAGGTAATCAATAAGCCCCGCGTCTTCCCGGTACCCCTTGGTTCCCGCCCCATAAGATACCCGTGCGGCCTGTACCACCCGTTCATCCCCTCCTAAATAATCCACTAGCCTGATAAATCCCTTATCCAAGACCGGGAATTCCTGGTCTAAAATCGCCTCTGCCTCTCGCACAATACAATGGGCCATACCTATCCTTCTTTTGCGTGTTTTTCCAGAAAAGTATAATGGGTTAGCGTGATAAAATCAATACAGCGCTGTTTCTGGTGGCCCCCCCTTTGCCGAAAACTATATCAAACTTATTTGTACGGAATTTAATGTCAATGAAATTTGGCTAAAAAACGGGAACAGGGAAATGTTTATAAGATTGACCGGGGATAACCCACCGCGCCTCTCTTATTAAGGAAAAAAAGGGTGGATGACGGGGTTTAAACCCGCGACAGCCAGATCCACATCTAATATCTTCTATATTAGTATAGCTCCTTTTTGGCTGTATGACAACAATTGGTATTATATACTCTTTTTCCGCCTTTGTAATATGTCCAAAGTGTCCATCTTGCGCCGAGATTTCCAGGATAAGTACACGATAACTGCACGTTCCATGATAATCACCATTGTTTTAAACACCTATTGGGGGGAAAGAATGATGCCTATGTACATAATAATATTATTAGCATGTTTAAAAAAAAAGGAAAAAAGATTTGACATTATCATGCGTCTGGCCGGACGCATGTCAAAATGCCCTGGTATAGCCCCCACAATCGTCTATGCTTGACCCACAATTTTCCCCACGTTTCCCCTTAATATTGATATTAAAATCAGAGAGAGCTTTTTTATTCCCTGTCCTCCCGCCAGACTTGTTTCTCTGACAACGCCGGGGCGCTGTTTCATCCCAGAAATCGACTTCTTTGACGATTTGTATGCCTAATCCGGTTCTTCGATTTTCCAGCGCCTTTTCAACTTTCCGCCCATAACACGAAAAAACTCAACATAGATTATTCTTGTCACCAATGACCAAGTAATTGGTTTTTTTGTTATATTATTATATACACCATCCAGAGATACAATTTTATTAATAATGGATTCACGGTTACTCTTTTGTGATATACCGGTAAAACAGAAAAGATTTTCTTTGAACGTTATATTGGGATTCATGGTACAAATTGAAGGGACAACAATAGTTTTGCGCAGCTCCTCTAATTCATGCGGGTCTATTGCGGTATTCCGTATCTCCACGAATTGAGAGAAATAAAATCGTGTATTCGTTCATATTTTTTCCCCTCGATTTCTTCCCCGGTGTCGTTCAGGACGAACCCCACCTTTCACTCTAATCATAGCCTAATTCCACCTACCCGCCAACGTTTCGGCTTCCCCCGCCTCCACGTATCCGCGGCGGGCGGCCTTATGCGGACACCTTCTGCTCGATTTTGAGACGGAAGCCAAGATTTTCCAGAACCTTAACCACCGTTACAAATGAGGGGTTTCCTTCTGTGGAAAAGGCTTTATACAGTCCTTTCTGGTCAAGATTCAATTCCCTAGCAAGCTGGGCCATGCCTTTGGAACGGGCAATGTGTCCAATGGTTCTCAATAGAAATTCAGGATCATTTTCCTCAAGAGCAACCTCAAGATGAGCGATCACGTCTTCTGTGGTTTTGATATATTCCGCAGGGTCCCAGTCAGATACCATTACATTTCCCATGTTATCTCCTTTGCCAAATCTTTGGCCTTTACTATGTCCGCATCCTGGGATGATTTATCTCCACCGCAGAGTAGGATGATAATTTCCTTTCCTGTGTCCTTGTAATAAATTCGGTAACCAGGACCATAGTTTATAGGCATTTCAGAACAGCCTTCGCCGATGGGCTTAACATCACCGGGATTACCATTAGCAAGCCGGTCTATACGAGTATAAGGGAATCTTTCAGGTTATCAAGCCATTTGTTAAACATATCGGTTTTGCGTATCTTCATATTTTTAGTGTAGACTATAATACCCATATTATCAAGAGGATTTCATAAAAATTTCAGTTTTTTTACAGCTCCACCCAGCCCCACACCCACGGCGGTGGGTAGATCACATCGCCTTCCCGCCCTATCACCTGGCCTTTTGCCCCTTTTCTTCTTCTGGCGATTCTCCCCGCAATACCTGCTCGGGCATATACTTTTGAATAATGGAGATGAGTTTCTTGTACCAGTCGTGAACGGAAAAGGCATGTGAACGAAAGAACTTCAACAAGGTGGAATATCGTTGTGGTTTCATCCGTAATATTAAACCACATACGTTTCATGGCGAATGGTTCACATATAATTTGTATATGTTATATTTTAACACTGACTTAGCGAACGGAAGACCAAGCCACTTTAGCGGAGCAGCGTAAACAGACCGTTATGGGCAGTTTTCGTGCTTTATTATTTTCTTTCTTTTATTCTTTTTATACTTCTTTTAGCTTCTGCCACTATTACGTCATTTTTGTTTGTTTTTATTGTATTTTCTAAAATATCTATTACTTTTTGTGAATTAAATGATTGAAAAGCTCTTATGATTTTCCATACCATAAATTCATGCTCTTTGTTTTTATTATAAAATTCTATTAATATATTTTCTAAACTAGTATCATTAAAATTCCATGATATATGTCCTACAACATCTATTAATTCAGTAATTTGATTATGGTTTTTATTTAATTTAATTATTTCTTTTATTTCTGGAAATACCTTTGGCCCAATTCTTATTAATATTCTTGCAATAATATCACGAGGTAATGGGTACGATTTTTTATCCAGGTCAATAATTTCTATTTTTTTATGTTGATTATTCCCTATTGTTCCAACCAACGGCAATAAAAATGGAACAGACTTTTCTTTATATTCAATTAAAGCATCACATAAAGCAATTTTTGTATACAATTTATTTTCTTTTTCCAAGAGTTTACAAAACAATGGTATATATTCTTCTTTGTTATATTTTGATAATAGTTTAATCCCTATTGTCCTTTTTTGCGGTTCTTTGCTTTCTATTAATTGGCTTTCGTTAAGAGTATTATATACCAATAAATCATCGTCAGTTACAAAACCTCTGCTTTGTAGTTGTTCTTTATTACTTTTCATTGGTATATGCCTTCCATAATTTATAGTTTTTGGGTATATCAAGTTCTTTTAATTTAAACCATTCTTTATTGGTAATTTGTTTGTATAATTTTTTTTCAGCCATTCATCCATATTCTTCATATATTTTAAATAATGTCAATATTATATGTGGTTTTGCGTGGGAATGGAGCGTAGCGAAATGACCTAGCAAAACCGAATCCCGAGCCGCCATAAAGCGGCGAAGCATAGTTGCCGTTGCCTTTTTTATTTCGCCAGTTCAAATCTGAAGTGCGAATTTACATTCGGCAAAGACCGCGTTAGGCATCCGATAACTTAAAGCCTTGCAAGGGACGATTATTGATTTTCATAACGATTTTGTCAAGTTGTCGTTGCGTAAGTCCCTCAAAAGACGTCTTTTTAGACAGATACTGCCTGATGAGCCCATTGGGGTGTTCGTTCAGTCCCCGCTCCCATGAGTGATAGGGGTGAGCGAAAAAAGGAGGTGATCCAGAAAGTATGCTGGGCTAGTAGATGACAAAAAGGGCAAAAAGAGATAGTATAGAAAAATGTCTATAACTATACAACTCTACTGCCCCCATTGTCATAGTATGAGTAT
>JAITNP010000251.1 GCA_031290455.1 Treponema sp.
CTCCTATGGCTTTGCCGTATTAAAAGGAAAGAACCAGGAACTCTTGCAGATGTTCGACAAGGGATTGAGCAACCTCAAGAGCAGCGGGAAATATCAGGCGATTCTCGACCAGTATATTGTGACCAAGTAGACTGTGGGGGGCATCTGGGATGAGCGGAAGGCCCCCGCTTCCCCGGCAGCGGGCATGGTACCCTAAGCTATGAATATAATCGGTGTTTTAATCGAAGCCTTCCCCCTGCTCATGCGGGGAATGGTGATTACCCTACAAACCTCGTTACTGGCCCTGACCATCGCGGTGTTTCTGGGCCTGTTTATCTGTTTAATCGGTATGTCCAAGGTCCTCGCGCTCCGGCTCATTGCCAAATGCTATATTTGGGCTATCCGGGGAACCCCCTTGCTGGTGCAGACTTTCTTTATTTACTTTGGGATTCCCCAACTGATCCAATCCCTGGGGATTAACTTCAGGCTTTCCCCCTTTGCGGCGGGGATTGTTACCTTGAGTATAAACGCCGGGGCCTATCTTGCGGAGATCTTCCGGGGCGGGATCCAGGCTGTTGATGTGGGGCAGATGGAAGCGGCCCGGAGTTTGGGCCTCTCCCACCACCGGGCCATGTTTAAGGTCATCCTGCCCCAGGCAATCCGTATCTCCATCCCGTCCTTTGTCAATCAGTTCATCATCAGCCTCAAGGACACCTCGATCATATCGATAATCAGCCTGGCGGAGCTCGTCTATGAGGCGAAAATATACATTGGGAGAACCATGCAGTCCTTTGCCACCTGGACCATAGTCGGCGCCGTGTATCTCGTGATTATCACTATTCTATCCCAAATTTCAGGGTATATCGAAAAGAGGCTTGCCTATGGAAGCAAAGGTAGTCGTTAAGGACCTCTATAAGTCCTTTGACACGCTGGAGGTGCTGAGGGGAATCAGCATGGAGGTCCATACCGGGGAGGTGGTGTGCATCATCGGTCCTTCAGGATCGGGAAAATCAACCTTGCTGCGCTGCCTGAATCTCCTGGAAAAGCCCAGCGCCGGGCAGGTGTTCGTGGACGGCCATGAGCTTACCAGCAAACATGTCCATATCAACAAGGCTCGCCGGAACATCGGCATGGTCTTTCAGCAGTTTAACCTGTTCCCCCACCTGAGCGTCAAAAAGAACATCATGCTGGCCCCGGTTGACCTGAAACTGATGCACAAGAAGCAGGCCGAGGAAAAGGCCCTGGAGCTTTTAAAGCGGGTGGGTCTTCAGGATAAGGCCGACGCCTTTCCCCGGCAGCTCTCCGGTGGCCAGCAGCAACGGGTCGCCATTGCCCGGTCCCTGGCGATGAATCCCGCGCTCATGCTCTTTGACGAACCGACCAGCGCCCTGGACCCCGAGATGATCGGGGAAGTGTTAAGTGTGATCAAGGAACTTGCCCTTGGGGGGATGACCATGATCATCGTTACCCATGAGATGAACTTTGCCCGGGATGTTGCCAACAAGGTTATCTTCATAGAGAACGGCGTGATTCTTGAAACCGGAACTCCCGCACGGGTATTTCAAAACCCCAGGGAGGAGCGGACACGGCAGTTTTTGAGTTTAGTGACGAATGAGAGTCTGTCTATAAAGTCAAAAAGCACTTGAAAACATAGTGCACAAGCAATAAAACAAAAACATAAAATTGAAATTATTTGAGCCGTTGTTGCTACAATTTGAGAAAGCGGATTGGGCAAGAAAACCCGAGTTCGCCTTATTTGACACCATACTGGAACAGCATCCCGAGTTAATCAAAATAGTGGAAAACGATATAACGGCGGGAAGCGATGCACGTAATTTTGGGCGGGGAGATTCGCCCCGTGTCGAACAAATAATGCGCGGCGCTCTATACCAGGAACTGGAATACGCGCAAAGCGATTCGCGTATATGCGAACAAGTTGTTAAAATAAATCCAGAGCGGCCGTATAGTTTTCAGGCATATCAGCAGTATATATCAAAAATCAATGCCGAAAGCCTTGAAAAACTCAGGGACAGCGAGAAGTACAATTCGGACACAAGATAAATCTCGGGACGGGGAAGCGTAATGTAATTTTGAGCTGCGAAGTAGCAGAGGGGAATCCGAAGGATACATCGCTGTATCAGGATACGCGTACAAAAATAAAAAATGATTACGGCGTTATACCTTGAGCCTGCGTAACCGATAACTCGAAAAAACCACGTATTTCATACATACATGTAATGGTGTGTGCAATAATTTATCAAAAATAATATGTGTGGTAAATCTGATTAAATTTATACAGCGCTTTGGGGAAAACGCTGGGGTTTATAGACAGACTCTAATTAAGCTCCAGCGCCTTGGCTCTAATACCTTCCGCTTCAGTCATTATTGTTCCTCCTACAACTTAACCCGTCCCCTGAAACTCCTCGACAGGGTGAGCCGGTCAGCGTATTCTAGCTCACCCCCGACCGGAAGCCCTGAAGCAAGACGAGTCACTGCAACCGCAGCGTCTTGGAGTAGTTTCTGTATATACAGGGCGGTGGTATCCCCTTCAACCGTGGGATTCAGGGCGAGGATGACTTCCCGGATGTCCTCGGTGCGAACCCGGTTCAGCAGCGGGCCTATGGTCAGGTCCCCGGGGTTTATCCCTTCTAAGGGAGCGATAAGGCCGCCTAAGACATGGAAACGGCCCTGGAATTCCCGGGATTCCTCGATGACCCGCACATCCTGGGGCCGTTCAACCACACAGATGATCCTGCTATCCCGGCTGATATCAACACAGATGGAACAGGGATCCTGTTCGGTAAAACTGCCACAGATGGAACAGCGTTTAATTGCCTCGTGCAGATTGACAAGCTGCTCCGCCAGCAGCCGGGCATAGCTGGGGTCGGTGTCGAGGATGTAATAGGCCATGCGCCCGGCGCTTTTCTTCCCGATTCCCGGTAGCTTGGAAAAGAGGACCACCAGCCGGTCTATGGCATTCACAAAGCCCCCGGAAACCCCGGAGGCATACCCTGGATGCCACTGGCTGCGAAGGCGCCGAGTTCACGGTTCAGGGCTTCCTTGATCTTTTCCATGCCGTTGGTAAAAGCCGCAGTGATAAGGTCCTGGAGCATTTCCACATCATCAGGATTGACCGCTTCCTTCGCAATCCGAATGGATAAAAGCTCCATCCGGCCATTCATATCCACCTCTACCATACCTCCCCCGGCTGAACCGGTTGCGGCAATGGCGCCCATTTTTTCCTGGAACGCACCCATTTGTTCCTGGAGCTTCTGGGCGTTCTTAAGAATGTCAAAGGGATTAATATTCATCGTATACTCCGATTATGTATGCTTGACGATGGTTCCCCGGAACATCCGAAGAACCCTTTCCACTTGAGGCGCAACCCCAGGCACCACCGGTCCCTGGGGAGGATCAGCGCCTTCAAGGGCTTCCCGCAGTCCCTCCGCTATTCCGGGGGCACCTTGAGGGGCAGGCGCCTCCGGGGTGCGTGGCGGGGAAACTCCGGACTCCTTGGCGGCAATTATCGCATTTAAAGCCTCGCTTAGAGAACCGGCGCTGCCGGGCCGTACCACAGCACTGCCCAAGGGAGTGGCGGTATATACGGCCGGTCGCTCGGATACCGCATCAGCCTGAACGGGTCTTGGCCTTGGCCCGGCCAAAGGGCGGTTTATCCCTCCTGCTACCCCCAAGGCATCCTGGGCGCCCAGAATAACGGCCCGCAGGTCCTGGGGAGAAATCCACTGATCGAGCCAGCACAGTTTTGAAATAACCGTTTCAAGTTCAAACCGGGGTGAAACAGAATACCGTATGTCCCGGTAGAGGGCCAGGAGCAGCTCCAGGGCATGTTCAAGCTGCACCGCTTTCAGGCTATTCAGCACCGTACCAGAGAAGCGGTCAGGATGGTAATCCAGCAGCGATTCCCGGGTAATGCCGGCTTTCAAAAAAAGCAGGTTATGGTAATACCCTACCAGGTCGATGATGCATTGTTCAATGGCGACCCCCGCGTTTAGAATATCATCGATCATGACAAACGCCTGGGCAACATCATTTCCCGCACAGGCTTCCGCCAGGGCATTAAGATTATCCAGCCCCAGGAGGCCCAGCTTTTCCCGGATAAGGGCGGAACGGATATGGCCATCGGAAAAAGAGGCCACCTGATCAAAGAGGGTATAGGCATCCCGGAGACTGCCGGTTGATTCCCGGGCAATCCAGAACAGGGCTTCATCCTCAAAACGGAGGTGCATTTCTACACAGGTAGCCTTCAAAATCCCCACGATGGTTTCGATGGGGATGAGCCGGAAGGCAAACTGCTGGCAGCGGCTCTTAATGGTGGCAGGTACCTTGTGGAGTTCGGTGGTGGCAAAGATAAAGACAATATAGGGAGGAGGCTCCTCAATGGTCTTGAGCAGGGCATTGAAGGCACTATTGGAGAGCATGTGGACTTCATCAATGATATAGACCTTATAACGCCCTGCATTGGGGGGGAAAAGCACTTCATCCTTGATCTGCCGCACATCATTGACGCCGGTATTGGAGGCCCCGTCAATCTCGATAATATCCAGGCTTGCCCCCCGTCCAATTTCCTGGCAGGTGGGACACACCCCGCAGGGGGTTGCGGTAGGCCCTTTTTCACAGTTCAGGGACCGTGCGAGAATGCGGGCGGCGCTAGTCTTGCCGCATCCTCGAGGCCCGGAAAAAAGGTAGGCATGGGCAATCTGCCCGGTTTCAAGGGAGTTTTTCAGGGTGGCGACCACAAATTCCTGGCCTGCCAGTTCATCAAAGGTTTTAGGACGCCGCCGAGTGGCGGTTACTTCATAAGCCATGATTCCAGTATACCTGGAACGGAAGATAAAAAAAACCCCTTGAGCCGCTTTCCCTTTCAAAACACTGGAAATAGCAGAACAATGGCATGTACGTTTAATCTGAAATAGGTATTCGACCGCTTGACTTTATGTATGAAATATGAGAAAATAAAAGAGGTTTTGAATGAGTATTTTTAAATTTGAAACATTTATAATACTTACAGCTCTTTATATAGAAAGAAAAGGAATGAGTATTTGGTAACATATTATTATAGATTAGGTTATAAACAATTGATGTGGGGGGGGGGGGGGGGGGGGGGGGGGGGGGGG
>JAITNP010000093.1 GCA_031290455.1 Treponema sp.
TAAGAACAGCAGTAACTTCCACCCTTGATAAAATGTAGAATCATCTATGATAATTCCGGTTACTCAAGATAACCTTGTATTAATATATAGCACATCTGGTTTTATTTGTCCAGAGGAAACACGAAAAAAGATAAAAAAAATTGATCCCTCGTGGACAACGCCGCCATCGGTTCCGCAGGTTATGGGAAAAAGCCAAAAAGTTGCTCGCCATTGAGGACGGGCAGCTGTTCATCGAAGAACAGCTCCCGGGCCTGTTCCCTCAGAAAAGCGCGGTTCCCAGTAAAATTGAGGAGGACAAGTCTTGATTTTGTCAAGTAGCCTAGCAGCCTTGGATACAAAAAACGTAGGTTCCTTACATGAGTTGTATAGTAAGCATATCAATAAAAATAATTTATCACTTCCCAAGGACTGGTAGTATTCTACCACAGTCTGGTTGTTTAGCCCCTAGGGGAATTGAACCCCTCTTTTAAGATTGAGAATCTCATGTCCTAACCAATAGACGAAGGGGCCGACATTCTGAAGCACCATCCAAAACAAGCTATTACCCTTTCCCCAGGGAGGATTTGAACCCCCACAAGCAGATCCAGAGTCTGCGGTGCTACCATTACACAACCGGGGAATGTGTATATAAAACCTAGCAAAAAAAAAAATAAATGTCAATCCCTTTTACCCATGATTTTGCAAATATTGATTCAACTCCGGAAAAAACTAACCCCTTCCGGCCCCCTGTCCCGCTCTTCCCTCCAAAGCCCCCTACGGTAAATGCCTGATGGGGATGGGGACACGAAAAATCCCAAGGCGTCCTCTTGGCCGAAGCCGTGCAGCGGCAAGCGTGGACGCCCTGGGATTTTTCGCGTCTCCATCCCTATCAGGTTTTTGGCGATCAGCCCCTCAGAGGGTAGTTTTTCCGGGATTATTATCATATTTTATACTCAGGAGATACCATGCCCGCTAAACTGAGCAAAAAATTATACTCACTGTTCGCGGTTTTTCTGCTGGCCTGCCTTATTCCCCTCCACGCACGGGATATAGTCATAACCGTGGAGGATACTGATTTGGGGCTGCCCTTGGAAGGGGCCTTGATCCGTTCATGGGACGGCGGGGAACATAGCTGCGATGAAGCGGGCAGGGCCACCATCACGGTTCCCGATGATCGCCAGGTGGTGATCCAGGTTGCCTATCCGGGATACGAAAACGGCAGGCTCGTGATACCCCTGCGGGGGGATAGCTTTAGTCTGGGGCTGCGCTTGAGCGGGGTCATGGAAAACCGGGAACTCGTGATAGAGGCTCAACGGCCGGGAATTAGTGAGACCAAGAGCGGCCGCAGTGTGGCAATCTCCGGGGAAGACCTCGCCAGGACCGCGGAAATAGGGATCATTGAGGATGTGATGACCTCGATTAAGCTCCTCCCCGGGGTGGGGTATACCGGTATGTTTAACGCCCTGCCCTCTATCCGGGGTGGGGAGCCGGGGGATCTTACCGCGGTTATGGACGGCTTCTACATTGAACAGCCCTATCATTGGGGCGGTGGGGTTTCCATCTTCGATCCCCGGATGGTGCAAAGTGCCCAGCTTTCCCATGGGGTGTTTTCCACGCGGTACGGACATACCATCTCAGGCCTTTTGGAAGTAACCTCCAAGAAGGCTTCCGCCACCGAAACCGAGCTTGAACTGGGGATCTCCTCCAGCGCCACGAACCTCAATCTGTCTGTACCCCTGAGAGGCAAGGGGGGGATCATGGTCATGGGGAAGGTAACCTATTGGGACCCCTTTGTATGGGCGGCCCAGCAGTTAAGCACCGTGGTGGATGATGAGACCCTGGACCAAGTAAACGCGGTCAGTACCGCTCCCTATATCAGGAGCAGTGCCTTTTCGGTCAATTACCGGTTTACCCCGGAAGTGGAATGGACCATGGGCGGCTTTATCGGAGGGGACGGCGTGGGCGCAGCCTATGATAATGATAGCATTGGTGAAGATGGGCTGCCACGGCAAACGGATCTGCATTTTAACTGGAATAATATGTTAGGATTTCTTAACACCCGCCTGATCATTAATCCCCTTCCCTCCATGGTACTCAAAACTACCTTGGGGGCGGGTTTTTCACAGGCCGATTTATATGGAGATACCTACAATAACATTACCGTGCCCTATTCCGGCGCTGACTTTATTGCAGAATACGGTCCCTTGCTTTCAGGAGATACCTATTCGCTGGATCAGCATCAACGGATTGGGATAACCAATACCACCGTAAACTATCAGGGCCGGGTGGACCTTGACTGGGACCTGGGTAAGGGTTTCCTGTTTGGCCTGGGGTTCCAGGAATTGTACTCCAAATGGATACTACAGGATACCATTCACGGTATTGTGGAAACTGCAGTCCACCTACCGGTAACCGTGAACGGCCAAAGTTTTATCATTCCCTATGTCAATTATCCGGTGGATTATACGATTGATGTGTCTAATCAGGGCTTTACCTCTTCCGGCTATACCCTGCTGGAATATGCAAGCCCCAACAAACGGATCGGCGGTGAATTGGGGCTGCGGCTGGATCATGTGTATTTTATCGGCAAAGACTTTACCATTCAAACCACGCCGGCCCTGAATCCCCGGATCAACCTCGACTTCGGCATTCTGCGAAACAAAGGCATCCTGGATTCCCTCACCGCCACCATCGGGACCGGGCTGTTCTCATCCATGACCGATAACATCTCCCAGATTCAGCGCGACAACGGTATCGACGACTTTGAGATGAAACAGAATCGCTCCTGGACCTCGGTGGTGGGAACCAAATTTGATTTTATGGGGGGCTTTAGCTTTAACATTGAAGGGTACGTTAAGTATGTCTTTGACCGCGCCTACAGCCTCTCCTCCACCGATAGTGAGTCCCAGACCCGAAGTTCCGATTACCTCTTTGATGGGGAAGGCCGGATCTGGGGGTTTGATTTGATGCTCCAGAAATTTGAATCCCGGTATTGGGACGGTTGGATTTCTTATTCGTTTACCCATGCCCGTTACCGGAACCCCCAGGCAGCTACCGTGGTTGGGGATGACGAATCGGAACAAGGAATCTGGTATTATCCCTGGTTTCAGCGTTTCCACAACCTCAACCTGATACTGAACATCAAACCGGTTAAATGGTTCAACATCGCTATCCGTTTTGGCCTTGCCTCTGGGAGACCGAAAAACATGGTCGGTGAAATCAAGCCCTATCTGGTACAAGTAAGACACGAAGACGGAACCATAAGTTACATCGAAAAATACAAACGGGAAGCCTATTATTCCGATAACGAACGGACCACCTGGTCAATTCCCCTGGATCTCAAATTTTCCTGGTTTTTATTTGACCTCAAAGGCAAGGGCCAGGCCGAAATATATTTTGCGATTGAAAACCTCCTGTCCCTGGTATACAAGGCCCAGGCCAATACCAGCTTCAACAGTTATACCGGGGAAGAAAATACCGGAAGCAATGCCGCGGCGTATGAATTGCCCATTCCCATGCCTTCCATTGGGTTTAAATGGACCTATTAGGGTCAGTATTGTACAACCCGCAACCTTGCGTTGATTTAACGGTCAAAGATGGTAATGGTTTATTTGGAAAAGATGACCCTTGCCGAATTGTGTCATAAGGCTGCGGTACAATACAAAAACAGGACGGCCTTTGAAATATACCGGGACGGCCATACCTACAACCGGATCACCTATCAGGAATTCGGCTTGCGGACCCGGCAGTGTGCAGCGCTGTTGATAACCCTGGGGGTCAAACCCGGGGACCGGGTGATGATCTGTGCGGAAAATCGTCCTGAATGGCCCATCGCGTACTTTGCAAGCGCCCTCGCACAGGCCGTCACGGTGCCGGTGCTTACGGGTTTTTCACCGGAACAGATCAAAACCATCGCAAGGCATGCCGAAATTGCCGTCCTTTGTTTAACTGAAAAAACCAGCCCCCGGATCAGTGAGGCAGGAATCGATCCGGCCATCCCCCGCATTTATATTGACAGCATTGCAGAGACAAGCCCCGGAACAGTGGGGAGTGCCACGGCGCGTTTCGAAAAAGCCAGCATCAGCGTCTCGCTCCACGGACGGGAAAAACGGCTCCCCCTCCGGGAAAGATGCCTGGCTCCCGAAGAAACGGAGCAATTCCCGGAAACCAGAGAAGCGGACCTTGCCTCGATCATCTATACCTCAGGAACCACGGGTAACAGCAAGGGGGTAATGCTTTCAAACCGCAACCTGCTTTTCAACGCCCATGCCTCCCGGTCCTTCATGAAAATCTTTCCCCGGGACCGGCTTCTCTCGGTTATTCCCCTGGCCCATACCTACGAATGTACCCTGGGGCTTCTGAACGCGGTGATGAACGGCGCTTCAACCGTCTATCTTGACCGTCCACCCTCCCCTTCGACGCTGTTCCCGGCCATACAGGCCCTGCGGCCCACGGCCATGGTAACGGTGCCCCTCTTTATCGAAAAGATATACCAGAGCCGCATAGCTCCTGCCCTCAAAGCAAATCCCCTGTATCGCTTCCCCCTGACCCGGTTCCTGGCCATAACCATGGCGGGGCATACCCTCATGTCCACCTTTGGCGGGGCGATCCGGTTCTTCGGCATTGGGGGCGCTCCCTTCTCGGAGGAGACCGAAGCCTTTCTGCGAAAGGTCAAATTCCCCTATGCCCCCGGTTATGGGCTTACCGAAACTGCCCCCCTGGTAGCGGGTACCGGGCCGTACCACTTCCCCTTCCGTTCCGCCGGTTCGGTGTTACCCGGTGTTGAAGTTCGTATCGTGCCGAATCAAATCCTTGGGGGAGGTGCCGAAGAAGGGGAGATCCAGGTCCGGGGACCCAATGTCATGATGGGGTATTACCGGGATGAGGAGAAAACTCAGGAAGCCTTTACCGCGGACGGATGGTTTAAAACCGGGGACCTTGGTTTTCTGGACACCCAGGGTCATCTCTTTATCCGGGGCCGCCTCAAGGCCATGATCCTGGGACCATCAGGACAAAACATCTATCCTGAGGAGATTGAGCATCTCCTCAGCACTTCAAGCCTCGTGGAGGACGCCCTGGTCTATCCCGGTGAAAAAGGAGAAATCGTCGCCCTGGTGGTATTAAGTGAAAAGGCCCAAACCATGCTGGCCGCCATAGAGGATGGCATGGAGGATCTAAAAAACAGGATCAATAAGCGGCTTGCCTCTTTTTCCCGGATTCACCGCATTGAGATACAGCGCGAGCCTTTTGAGAAAACCGCGACCCAGAAGATTAAGCGGTTTCTGTACCCTGGCCCACAATCGTAATAAACCCACCTGTTTTGTTATGAACGTGGTAATCTAAACAGAAGAAATAATAAAAGATTTGCCCAGAGGGGGACTTGAACCCCCAAGCCTCGCGGCACTAGTACCTGAAACTAGCGTGTCTGCCAATTTCACCATCTGGGCGATAACACTTATTATTATACTTATTTCTGAATGAACTGTCAAGTATCTGGAATCACTTCCTCTTCCCCTCCCCTTGCCGTCATTTCGGGATTTTCCTGCCCCACAAGGCCGCTGATTATCTAACCGCTCTACATCACCTATTCCGAATTGAACACCACTATTGAATCGTAAACCGTACTGGATACCGGTAGCGGACCGCCACTGCCGTTCCGTTGGCCGCCGCCGGGGTTCCCCGGATTCCCCGGAATGCGTTTACCGCGGCTTCCCCAAAGCCCCTCCCAGCCGGCTCTTCCTTGAGGATGCTGATCCGCTGGATGGTGCCTTGACGGTCTACAAAGAGTTCAAGGTACACAAGCCCCTGGATACCGGATCGTAAGGCGATAGGGGGATACACCAGGGCTTCCCTGATTTTTTGTTCGGGAAATTGGGGCAGCGTAGATATTTTATGCATGGGCAGATACTCGATTGCTTCGGAGCGGATCGGTTGCGGGGTGGACTGTACCACCGGGGCTTGGGTAACAACCGTATCCGGGGGGATCTTGTCGGTTTCTATCATGGTTTCCGCGACAGCCTCAATCGTATTTTGCTGTACAGCCGGCGCCGGCTTAGGGGGTGGAGGAGGGGGCGGCGGTGGCTGCTCCTCCTGGATATCAACCAGTTTCATAATATTCGCGGTGGGTTCAGCGGCTTTTACCTCGGTTTGCATGTTGAAGGCGATAAAGAAAATAAGTATTCCATGGATACTGGCAACCACCAGAAAAATCGCCAGTCTTATCCTATTAATTGTCTGTATCATGGAGGTTACGCATCTTTTACCACAAAACTAACAACCCGGTATTGTAAGAGCTGTAACACCTCCAATACCCGGTTGATATGTTCAAAGGGAGTATCCCGGTCGGCAATAATATGGATCCGGGTATCCGGCGCCTGCTGGTACGCTTCAATAATCCCGTTTTCTATGGTCCCCAGGTCGCAGCGGGTTCCATCCAGGTAGAGCGCCCCTGCCTTATCAACCCAGATTTCAAGATTTTTTTCGGCGCTGGTCTTCTTTGCGGTTTCCGCCTCGGGGTATGCAATCTTGACTTCCTTCCGGTAATTAATAAGGGATACGAGCATGATGAATATGAGCAACAGAAAGGCCACATCGGACATGGAATTCAGGGGGACTGTGAATCTTTTTCGGGAGTGGACCAGGTTCATTACGATTGCTCCGAAGCCTTCCTGTCTTTCATCGAAAAGGAAAAGGATTCCACCTCAAGTTTTTGAGCCAGTTCCACAAAGGAAACCACCTGCTGCCATGGAGCTGCGGGGTCGATGGTTAACACGACCGCAAGATTCGGATGGACCCCTATGGCAGTCCTGATTTCCTGTTCTGCGAAGGCTACGTCCAGGGGCTCGCCCTTATGCAAAAGCCTCCCTGATGCATCCAATTCAAAACGCAAGAGGTCATCCTTTAAAATTAAGCGGGTCGAATCCCGGGCCGGAAGGTTCATGATGAACCCCTTGTTGACGTTAAACCCTGCAATCACGATAAAGTAAATAATCAAAAGGAATGCAATATCGCTGGAGGCGCTGGAATCTTCAAAGGGATTTTTCTTCCGCCTATTGAGTTTCATGTATAATCGTCCAGGGCAAGGATATCAGCCGAACCAGGGAATGGCGGGGCTGCCGGATCAGGCGTTGCCGCCGGCAGCGGTATGCTATCATCCGTCGTCCCCTCATCAGTCCCCTTGAGGGTAACCATATCCCCCGGGGAAGCAACCATGGTGATTTCGGTGATAAGGTCCGAGCAAGTCCGTTCTACTTCAGCGGCAAATTTGTCCACCACATGGGTAAACAATGAATGGGCTACCATGGCGATGATGGCAATGATGAGACCGAAGACCGTGGTAATCAGGGCTTCATAGATGCCATTCGCCACGATCTGGGCGTTTACATCGGTGGCCTCCGCGATTGACTTGAAGGCCCCTATCATGCCGGAAACCGTTCCCAGAAATCCCGTTAAGGGGGAGAGGGACCCCAGGGCGGTCAGGAAGTTAAAGCCATTTTCCAGGGAATTGATGCAGCTCATGGCTTCCGCTTCCACGGCTTTTTCCATGCGGGACTCCGGAAGATCCGCACGGTTTACCAGGGTGAGGAGGATCCGCGCTCCCATCCGGCGTTTGGTCAGGCCCGATAGGTATTCCTTAGCTCCCGCAATATCAGCGGCTTGTATATAATCATACACCTGGTCTTTCAGGTCATTGAGTTCTAAATTGTGGTATAAGAGATAGATGGCCCGCTCCAGGGCAATGGCAATGGTGGCAACCGAGAAAAGGAGCAAGGGCCACATAAAGAGGCCGCCCATTCTGAAGAGTTCCATCAATGAAAATGTGCTATTTCCAGCTTCCATTTATTATACTTCCTCAATTTGACTATCCAAGTTATTTCTTATATGATAAAGAATCAAACTAACTCTATGGGAGGCGTTACATCTTGTCAAGTGGAGTGTGCCGTTCCTCTCTGTTTACTTACTATAACATTTTTAATTTTAAATATTTGTATCAATGGTTCCACATTAAAGCGCATGGATTATTTTTTTTACATTTTTTGCATTTCTCCGGTATTTCTATAGACAAAGAAACATAAATGTGCTATATATTGAGCCTTTCCCAAAACCTCCAGGTCAAAGAATGAAATACTGAAGTGTCCGCAGGGCGGCAAGGCAAACAACGGCGCTGAATAATACGAAAGAAACTTTTGTATGGCCTTTTACATAAAGTTTCACGGGTAGAAGCCAGTCCTTCAAAATGCTGTTCGCACGTGCTACTTTCGTCCGCATCTTATACCGTTCCTTCTTTGCGGAGTCAAGCGGCGGACGTGATTTGTCTCCGCGATTGTTAGGGTCAATTATTGGAACACGTTCACGACTCCTGATGAAACTATCAATAACCGTCGCATCATATGCCGCGTCCATCAAACTGTAGCAGAAACAGACTTTGCTTTCTGTCATCTTTTCCAGCGGTATCGCGAGCTGGATGTCATGCACATTTGCTCCACTCACCAAGGCGCTTAAGGGGAATCCGGTGTCACTGACATCAAGGTGCAGTTTATATCCTATCCAAAACTGCGTATTCCCATGACTGTTTTTCTTGCAGCCATGAGCGCATGCCGTATCTATGTTTTTCAGGGATTCTTCCGCGGTTTCATGTACTGGTCTCTCAAGCGTGGTTTCCGGCTTTGGGGGCCTCCCCAAACCTCGCCGCAAAGAGGGTACGAAGGGCGGGATTGATACATCTTGGTTATGCGCTTTTAGGTTCTAAAGGTGTGTATATAAAATGTTAAACGAAATAAAAATTCAAATCGTTTAATATCGTCGGACTTTTGGCATAGGAGGCTAAAATGAAGAAGAATGTTTTTTGATGGGCGCTGCTTTCATAATGATTGCAGCATTGGTTCTGACAAGCTGCGGGGGTGGAAACCCGAAAGACTTGACAAAGCAGTCTTATGACATTGGACAGCAGGCTTTGGCAGCGCTTTTTAACCAGAAAAAAACGGAGGAATTGGAAAAAAGCGACTGCCATAGAGGCAAAAGTGGCAAAATTGTCCGCTCAAGACAGGGCCATCTACACCGAGGAACTGGCTCGTCTAGCCGGTAATGGGTTAGGAGGGTTATTGAAAGCAACCGACTCCGGTTGGGATAGCCTGAACAATAGCGTTGACGCTTTGCAATCGGCAGGCCAATTGCTTGACGCCGCCGGGAAACTGACAGAGGACGCATCTCTACAAGACGTACTAAATGCCGCTCAGAATGCCACAAATGCGACTGGGGAGCAGGTGATACGAATGCTGGTGATTGATCGCAAGGTTACGCAGGGTACATGAAGCGATGCAGGTAATCGGTGGCATGAGCGTATTCTTACCACGTGTAATCAACGGGGAATACCTGTCTCTTCTTCAAGGGTGTATGGCTGCTCTTTTTCACGGGCGTGCTCTACCCCCATTACTACAATCATCCTCATCGTTATGGTCTTTTTTATAGTTTTTTCTCCAGTAATAGCGTATCTTAAACAGTACACCACACCACCGCGAACGCGCCAATCCCCGCCCGGCGTGTGATTACGGCGCTTTCGACCCCATAGCCAGGTACACGCCACCAAGCACGAGTCCCGCTCCTACCCATTGGATGCTGTTGAGCCGGTCACCCAGGAGGAAGTAGCCCGCGATTATCGTTACCACCGGGATAAGGTTGATAAAGATCGACGAAAGGGTGACTCCCAGGACGGCAAGGGAATGGGTATAGAGCCAATAGCCCAAGGCAGAACAACAAATTCCCAGGAACACCACATGGGCGATAACCGCCGGGTTCGGCGTGGCCCATTGGGGATATTCAAAGACCGCAAAGGGTAGAAATCCGAGAAAGCCGAACACCGACTGCCAGAACACGATGAAAATCTGGGACCGCCGTGCAAAAAGAGGTCGTGTCAGAAAGCAGTAGACCACCCAACTAAGGGCAGCGCCGAACATGTACAGATACCCCTGGATATTCCCGGATAGTGAGCAGGATACCCCGACCATCAGCCACACGCCAACCATGGAGAGCAGCGCCCCCAGCCATCGCCACAGCCCCAGCCGGGCAGGGACTTGCTTGCTTTTCAGAAAAAACAGCTTCCCTCCAAGCCATTCCGTTGCCATGGTAAGCACCGGTATGGCCGCGGTGATGATAGATGCCTCGGAAACGGTAATCAGGATCACCCCGTTATTCTCAAAGAAAAAGTACAGCGTAACCCCTATCAGACCCGCTCCTACCAGGTAGGGCATATCTCTTGCTTCAAGCCGTTTTTCCGGAGCGGCCCTTTGTTTCACAAAGAACAGGAAAAGCGAACCCAGGGCAAAGCGGAAAGCCCCCAAAGTCATGGGGGGAAACACCGGAACCGCAATTTTTGTGGAAACAAAGGACAATCCCCAAAACAACACACCGATTATAATCCCCAGGAAGGCCTGCTGCCGTTTCGGCATCCTCATGGTTAGATTCATATAAACTGGTTTTTGATAAGCGCAAAGAAATTCTCCGCTTCTTCGGCGCTTTCTATTGCCGTTTTCGGTTCGTGGTATTCCATCAAGTGGTCGGGGATTTCCGTGAGAAACGGGGAAGGGGCGCATTCAGCGGTACTCGACAGGTGCCGGCGCTTCAGGCAACTCGTGATAAAGAGCTTGTCCCGGGCCCGGGTGATAGCCACATAGAAAAGCCGCCGCTCCTCCTCAAGGTTGCCTTCCCCCTCCTCAAGGCTCCGGGTATGGGGGATGATCCCGTCCTCTGCCCCGGCAATGAAGACCACCGGAAACTCCAGCCCCTTAGAGGCATGGATGGTCATCAGGTTTACCTTGCCCTTACCGGCCTCATCCTCCCCATCGTCCCGGGTGATGAGGCTGATCCGGTTGAGGTAGGGGTAGAGGGTCGGGTCAAGGTTGTCGGGATCGTGTTCCCAATTGGCGATAGATTGGATGAGGTATTCGATGTTGCGGAATTTCCACCGGGCTATTTTTTCAGTTTTGTTGAATTCCGTGATGAGGTAGCCCCAATAATCAATCGTGTCCACCAGGGTCCGGACCTTTTGGGAAAGCCCCCGTTTCCCCAGCAGTTCTTCTTTATACCTGTCAATGAGGCTCATAAAGTCGTCTATTTCAGCCTTGCCCTGTTCCTGAAAGAGGGTATCCGGGGCATAACGAAGCCGGCCCATGGCATCCCAGAGGGAAGAATGATTTTTCCGGGTAAGTTCCGCAATGGCGCTTATAGAGGTCTTACCAATGCCCCGCCGGGGGGTATTGATGATCCGCAGGAGGTTCACATCGTCGTCGGAGTTGGCGATGACTCTGAGGTAGGAGATGATGTCCTTGATTTCTTTGCGCTGGAAGAAGCTGGTCCCCCCGGAGACCCGGTAGGGTATGTTTTCCGCAAGAAACGCCTCTTCAATGCTACGAGTCATGGAGTTGGTACGGATAAGCACCCCGAAATCATCGTATTTGAGCCGCTCCTGGATCTGGAGCTGCCGGATTTGGGCAGCGATAAAGTCCGCCTCATCGCTTTCGTTGAGGGGATAGTACAGCTCGATGGGCTTTCCCCCGGTGTTCCCGGACCAGAGGGTTTTTTCCTTCCGGTTGGTATTGTTGGAAATGACTCCATTGGCCGCCTCCAGGATGGTCGTGGTGGAACGGTAGTTCTGTTCCAGCTTGATTTCCTGAACCCCGGGGAAATCCTGTTCAAACATGAGGATGTTCTCGTAACTGGCCCCCCGCCAGGAATAGATGGACTGGTCATCATCCCCCACAACGCAGACATTTTTTGCTCCCTGGTCCCCCAGGAGCCGCATGAGCCGGTACTGGGTAGTGCTCGTATCCTGGAACTCATCCACCATGAGGTACCGGTACCGCCGGCGGTACTTTTCCAGGACTTGGGGGTACTGTTCAAAGAGTTCGATGGGGATGCTCAGGAGGTCGTCAAAGTCCAGGGCATTGAACACCCTGAGGCTGTTCTGATATTCCTCATACACCGGTTGATAGTCGTCACTCGCCCCCTCCCCCCAGCGAAGGCGGTCCAGCTTGACGTTGGAAAAAAGCTGCCCCAGGGCATAGAGATCCACCCCTTCGGGGGACAGGCCGCATTCCCGCAGGCTGTCCTTGATAAGCTGATTCCGGTCGGTTTCATCATAAATCGAGAAATTCTTCCGGTATCCCAGCGCTTCAATCTCTTCTCTGAGGATTTTGACCCCAAAGGCGTGAAAGGTACTGACCGTGAGGTTCTGTAACTTCTTCCCCGTGAGTTCCTTGACCCGCTCCTCCATTTCCCGGGCAGCCTTGTTGGTAAAGGTGAGGGCCAGGATGGCGGACTGGGGAATTCCCCGTTCCAGCATGTGGGCGATGCGGTAGGTGATCACCCGGGTCTTCCCGGATCCCGCCCCAGCGATGATGAGTACCGGCCCTTCTATAGTTTTTACCGCCCGGAGCTGGGGGCCGTTCAGTTCCCCTGCCAAGTCGAGTCTCGCCATGAGCATTACCGGGTTTTGATAAAGAAGCCGAGGGCCTTAATACCCAGGACCGTTACCGTGGTAACAATGGCTCCAGCAGTAACGACCCCGAGGATAACCGCGACCATGGTCCTCCGTTTGCTGATGCCCAGCACCCAGGCGCCCAAGGTCCCGGTCCATGCACCGGTAACCGGCAGGGGAATGGCCACGAACGCGGCCACCCCAAGCCAGCCCCATTTTTCCACCCCGCCTCGGAGTTTTACCCGGGCCCGTTCCACGAAACGATCAAAGAAATCCCGGTACCATCCTAGTTTAAGAAAAAGTTTGTGCAGGGTTGAAAGGAACAGCCAACAGGCGGGGGCGACCAGGGCGTTCAGCGCCGCCGCAAAGGGATAGGCATAGTACCAGGATATGCCCTGGGCAATGGCAAAGGGAATCCCCCCCCGGAGTTCGGAAATGGGCAAGAATGATAGTAAAGCGGTCCACAAAAGGAGGGAGACATTCATGGAGATAAAATAGCAAAAATGCCGGGAAAAGGCCATAGGGATGGGCCAGGGATAAACTCAGGTGAAATGATAAACCTGGATGATCCGGTCTGGCTTCGTGCGGCGGCTCATACCCCAGGGACCTTTTTCAAACAGAATCCGCCCTGATGGTAGTGGATGCAATTCAATATGCCTCATCTCTTTCCGTACATGAAGATAATCGCCGATAGCAACGGGAAATAGTGGACCTGGAGGCGTCATCCTGCATCTATGATCGTCCTGCCCCCTTGAGCGAAACGGATAGGGTGATTCCACCGGAATTGAGGGTACAGGGTTTACGAATTTGGTAAAAATCAGTACACTTGACCTGTTCAGCCATGAAAAATATACAAGGGGAGTGGCATGAAAAAACGGCCAGCAGCGGCCCGGTTGGTTTTAGAAGATGGGTCCGAATTTTCAGGGTGGTCCTTTGGGAAGGCCCGATCTCAGGCAGGGGAAGTGGTCTTTACCACCGGCATGACTGGCTATCCGCAGTCCCTGACGGATCCGAGCTTCCGGGGGCAGATACTGGTAGCCACCTACCCCCTCATGGGGAACTACGGGGTACCGGTCAAACCCAAAACCGGGGAGCCTTTTTGCGATGATCAGGGTATTCCCCTGCATTTTGAATCAGACCGGATCCAGGTTTCGGGTTTTGTGGTAGCCGAAGCCTGCGAAGAGCCAAGCCACTTTGCTTCAGCCGCATCTCTTACCGCCTGGCTTGAAAAAAACAATGTCCCGGGTATCTGCGGTATTGACACCCGTTCATTGACCTGCCGGCTGCGGGAACACGGAGTCATGCAGGGGAAGATCCTCGTGGAGGGGAGCCGGGATGTTACCATGGACTCAGGGGTAATGCACCACCCCGTAGCGGATGTATCCCCGGAACCAGTCAAGACCTTCCTCCCTCCCGGCGCCATTCCGGGGAGCCTGTCCCGGATAGCCCTGGTGGACTGTGGGGCTAAGGCCAATATCTTTCGGTGCCTCCTCGCCCGGAACGTCGAGGTGATCCGCCTCCCCTGGAACCACGATTTAAGCGGCATTGAGTACGACGGGCTGTTCTTGTCCAATGGTCCCGGAGACCCCAAGGACTGCGGCAAAACCATCGCCATGGTGCGCAAGGCCTTTACCCGGGGAAAGCCCATCTTCGGCATCTGTTTGGGCAACCAGATCATGGCCCTGGCCGCCGGGGCAGATACCTACAAGCTGCCATACGGACACCGGGGCCAAAATCAGCCCTGCGTCGAGGTAGGGACCAAACGGTGCTATATCACGAGTCAGAACCATGGCTACGCGGTGCGGAACGAGACCCTGCCCAAAACCTGGGAGCCTTGGTTCCTCAACGCCAATGACAACACTATCGAAGGGATCCGTTCCACCAAGGGGCCGTTTTCAGCAGTACAGTTCCACCCCGAAGGGTGCCCTGGCCCACGAGACACGGAGTTTCTGATCGACCAGTTCATAGCGCAGGTGCGGAAGGGGGGGAATGGTGATGCATGATATACGCAAAGTGCTGGTACTTGGTTCCGGGGGGCTTAAAATAGGCCAGGCCGGGGAATTTGACTATTCCGGGTCCCAGGCCCTCAAGGCCCTCAAAGAAGAGGGGATCCAGACGGTCCTCATCAATCCCAACATCGCCACCATTCAGACCAGTGAGGGTATGGCGGACCATACTTACTTCCTGCCGGTTACCCCGGAGTATGTGAAACAGGTGATCGAACAGGAAAAAGTCGATGGCCTGCTGCTCTCCTTTGGGGGGCAGACCGCCCTCAACTGTGGGGTTGCCCTGGACCGGGCGGGGACCCTGTATAAATACGGAGTCCGGGTCCTGGGTACGCCGGTTAAGGCAATCGAAGATACCGAGGACCGGGAACGCTTTGTGGCACAGCTGAACGAAATCGGGGTCAAATCCCCCCGCAGTATTGCGGTTACCCATACCGATGCTGCGGTGGAGGCGGCGAAGGAGATCGGGTATCCTGTGATGGTCCGGGTTGCCTATGCCCTGGGGGGTGCTGGGTCGGGAATCTGCCGGAATGAGGAGGATATCCGGAGGCGCTGTGATCGGGCTTTTTCCCATACTCCCCAGGTTCTGGTGGAGGAGTGGCTTGGGGGCTGGAAGGAAATCGAGTATGAGGTGGTCCGGGACCGCTACGACAACTGTATCACCGTTTGTAATATGGAGAACTTCGACCCCTTAGGTATCCATACGGGGGAAAGCATTGTGGTGGCCCCTTCCCAGACCCTCACCGATTCGGAGTACCATAAACTCAGGCGTATTGCCATTGAGGTGATCCGTCATTTGGGGATTGTGGGGGAATGTAATATCCAGTATGCCCTGGACCCCAATTCAGAGGATTACCGCATTATCGAGGTAAACGCCCGGCTCTCCCGGAGTTCCGCTCTGGCTTCCAAGGCCACCGGTTATCCCCTGGCCTTTGTGGCGGCGAAACTTGCCCTCGGTTATGCCCTCACGGACATCGAAAACCGCATCACCCGGGTGACCAAGTCCTGTTTTGAGCCTGCTTTGGATTACTGCGTGGTCAAGGTCCCCCGGTGGGACCTTTCCAAGTTCAAGCATGTAGAAAACCGTATCGGTTCGGAGATGAAATCCGTGGGAGAAGTGATGTCCATAGGCCGTTCCTTTGAAGAGGCCTTGCAGAAGGCCCTCCGGATGATCGGGATCGGCGCGCCGGGGCTTGCCGCAGAGGACACGTTCTGCGGGCCTGGGGTAGCGAACCTCAAAGAGGCCCTCCACAAGCCCACGGATCGACGGATCTTCATCATATACCGGGCTTTCCAGGAAGGGTGGTCCGTGGAACGGATACACCGGCTCACCAAAATCGACCGCTGGTTCCTGTACAAGATAGCCACGGTGCTTGAAACCGAAAAGACCCTGCGGGGAGCGGGGAGCACGGAGCGCGGCCTGGGGAGGGAGGAAGGGGGAGTGTGGAGTGAGGAGCGTGGGACGGAAGAAACCCGCTCATTCGAAAAAGAACATTCCACGCTCCCCATTCTCCCCTCCCCCGTGGTGTTGGATCGGGAACTCCTCGCCCGGGCGAAACGGCTGGGGTTCTCCGATGCACGGATCGGGGAGTTTGTGGGATGTACGGAACAGGATATCCGTGCGCTCCGGGAGACCTATCGTCTGCGGCCCTCGATAAAGCAGATCGACACCCTGGCGGCGGAGTATCCGGCAAAGACCAACTACCTGTACATGACCTATGGGGGGGCAGGACTCGGCAGCGGTAGCGGCGATGACGTTACTCCAGCGGGCCGGGGGGTCATGGTTCTGGGGTCCGGGGCCTACCGCATCGGAAGCAGTGTGGAATTCGACTGGTGCTGCGTCAATGCCGTGGAGACCGCCCGGAAGCTGGGCCGGTACTCGATCATGGTAAACTGTAATCCGGAAACGGTCTCCACCGATTACGATGTATGCGACCGGCTCTACTTTGAGGAACTCACCCTGGAACGGATCCTGGACATCTATGAACGGGAACAACCCGACGGGATCATCCTGTCCATGGGAGGCCAGATCCCCAATAACCTGGCCACCAAGCTCTACGATGCAGGGGCCCTCATCTACGGCACCCGACCTGAATCCATTGACATGGCAGAGGACCGGAACAAATTTTCCGCCCTCCTGGACAAACTCAAAATCGAACAACCCGAATGGAAGGAACTTACGGACCTGGATTCTGCCAAGGCCTTTGCCGCAACAGTTGGGTACCCCGTACTGATCCGGCCAAGCTATGTCTTGTCCGGGGCTGCCATGAATGTGGCTTGGGACGACGGGAGTCTTGAAAAATTCTTAAGCCTTGCCGCGGATGTATCCCCAGAACATCCGGTGGTAATTTCCAAGTTCGTGGAAAATTCCAAGGAGATTGAAATAGATGCAGTGGCAAAACGAGGGAAGATCATCTTCGAGGCCATCACCGAGCATATTGAAAACGCCGGGGTCCATTCCGGGGACGCCACGGTGGTGCTTCCCGCCCAGCGGCTCTACATCGAAACCATCAGGAAGATCCGCAAGATAAGCGAAGGGATTGCAGAGGCCCTGGACATCACCGGGCCGTTCAACATTCAGTTCCTGGCCCAGCGGAACCGGGTCCGGGTGATCGAATGTAACCTCCGGGCGAGCAGGAGCTTCCCCTTTTGTTCCAAGATAAGCCGGGTGAATATGATCGACATGGCGGTCCGGGCCATGCTGGACGAGAACGTCCAAAGACATCCCGCTTCGGCCCTGGACCTGGAATGGGTGGGAGTCAAAGCCGCCCAATTCAGCTTTTCCCGGCTTCATGGGGCCGACCCGGTTTCCGGGGTGGAGATGGCCTCCACCGGGGAAGTGGGCTGCATCGGCACGGACCTGAACGACGCCTTCCTCAAGGCCCTGCTTTCGGTGGGTTACCGGATACCCAAGAAACGGGTCCTTCTTTCCACCGGGCCTATCGAAAATAAACTCGACTTTCTTGATTCCGCCCGGCTGCTCCTTGAGATGGGCTATGAACTCTACGCATCCCGGGGCACCGCCAAGTTCCTCACCGCAAACGGCGCGCCTGCCACCGCCCTCAACTGGCCCCTGGAATCCAAGGATCCCAACATCGCCGACTTCATCAAGCGACGGGAAATCGACATGATCATCAACATTCCCAAAAACAACGGGGAAACAGAACTAAAAAACGACTATATCATCCGCCGCATGGCAGTGGATTTCGATATTCCCCTGTTCACCAATATTAAAGTCGCTCGCCAGTTCATCGACGCGCTCGTCTACCACCGGGAGAAAGGGCTTGAGATTAAGCCTTGGGAAGCCTACCAGTGTTAAAGAGGAGTGAACCCTCACTCCCCTTGGTCTTACCCTTTTCTGATATACAGGGGTATTGAGCTTAACTCCTTGTCGTCAATGTACAACACGAAATTGACGACTCCATTGGTCTTAAACCGCAGGTTGGAAATGGTGAAAACCAGATGGGATACGGCGGTGGCGTTTCCCACACCTTTCACTTCCACTTTACCGTTTATGGTGTCTATGCTCATTTCACCGTTCAGGTCCCGGGTTTCGATCCTGAAGCTATGGCTGGCGAATTCCCATAGATCAAAGCGAATTCTGATGACCACCGACAACTGGGGATGCACACAGGGAAAATTACGGGAGATAATCGTATCGAAAGTCCCCACAATGGTAAGTTTACCACCGTTTTCCTGAGCAAAATCACAGAAGGTAAATAATTCAATTTTCATAGGGACCAGCCCCCTTTAAAGCATTCCACAGCCATGGCTCAAGGGTATCACAACCCTCTTTATGGCGTGGCAGTTACGAATCCAGCGGCACTATTGGCGCTACCAGTACCTTATCTATCCGGTTTCCGTCCATGTCTACAATCGTGAACCGGTAGCCCTTATGGTCAAAACGCGCCCCGGTCCGGGGAATTTCCCCTGCAAGGCTCAGGATGAACCCTGCCAGGGTATGGTATTCCTGGTGCTCTCCCACAAGGCTCGCCAGGGACAGGACCTTGGCGATCTCATCAATATTGATGCTGCCGTCCACGAGGTAGGTTCCGTCATCCTGGTGAAGGATCGCCTCCCCATCCTGCGTGGGGGCCGAGAGCCGGCCGGTGATTTCTTCGATGAGGTCCCGCACGGAAAGGCCCCCGGCAAAACCGCCGTATTCGTCCATGACCAGCAGAAAATCCGTATCCCCCTTCTTAAAGGCTTCAAAGGCATTGAGGGCGGACATGGTCTCCGGGATAAAATAGGGAACCTTCATGATGACCTTAAGCCCCGGCCAGGGACCGGCCAACAGGGCAAGGAGTATATCCTGGACCGAAACCACCCCGGCAACCGCATCCAGGGCGCCGTCAGCCACGGGGAAGTAGCGCTGATCCCGGTATTCAGTGGCGGCGGCCCGTACCGCTTCGGTCTCTGCGCTCAGGTCCAGCCATTGGATTTCCGAACGGTGGGTCATAAAGGCCCCGACCGGACGGTCTCCCAAGTAAAAGACCCCCTCCACCATGGTCAGTTCCTTGCTTTCCACAATACCCGATTTTTCTCCTGCTTCAAGGGCGAAATGGAGTTCGTCTTCGGTCATCAGTGGGGAAGCGACCTTATCAAGGCGGAACAGCTTAAGGATCAGGGTGGATACCTGGGCAGCGATAAAGATGAGGGGCGTACAGAGAACAGCGAGGGTCTTGACCAGGGGAAGGGTGGCCACAATGATCCGTTCCGGGGCAACCAGGGCAATCCCCTTGGGAAGGGTATCTCCCAGGATGACCATCGTCAGGGTGATGGCCACGGTTACGAGAGCTGCCGCAAGAAACCCTTCCCCCGGAACCGGACGGTCCCAAGCGGTCAGGAGGCTGGTAAACCAGGTCCCCAGGGGCCGGACCAGGGCGCATCCTCCGGCTACACCCGCCAGGATCCCGAGGAAGATGATCCCGATGCGGAGGGCGGAAAGGAGCAGGAGGGGGGCTTCCACCGCTTCCAGCACCTTACGGTACTGCTTATCCCCTTCCTCGGCCTTTACCCGCAGCCAGGTCTTCCGGGAAGAAATGATGGCAGTTTCAATCAGGGAAAAAAAGCCCTTGACCAGGATCACGGCGAGGATAAACAAGATTCCAGGTAATGGATCCTCCATACTAATGACGGGCCAGAAGACCAACTTCTTCCTTGGTCAGGGGGCGAACAATGGATACCCCCTTGGGGGATGTCTCCAGGGTTAGTTTTTTTTCATCCGGCTGTGATTCGCTGAAAACCTGGACAATGGGAAACTTGGGCTTTTCAGGGTTCACATCCACCACCTGGGCTTGCTTTCCATCGGAGAGCAGCACGTACAGCCCGATGGGATACATGGAAAGGGAATAAACCAGGGCCCGGACGGTGGTATCGTTGTACTGCTTTCCCTCGTTCTTGAGGAGGTCCAGCATACCGGTATACCCATCCCTGGCATCCTTATAGGGCCGGCTCGTCGTGATCGCCACATAGGAACTGGCCACCGCCAGTATTTTGGCATAGAGGCTGATCTTATCCCCGGAGAGTTTCCTCGGGTATCCGGCGCCGTTTTCCCGTTCATGGTGTTCCAGGATGGCGAGGCTTATGTTCAAGGGAAAATCAAAGGATTTGAGCAGTTTGTACCCTAAAATCGGGTGAGTAAGGACGAGCTTTCGCTCATCCAGGGTAAGGGGCCGTTGGTGTACATATAGTTTGGACGGAAGCTGTATCATACCGATGTCATAGAGGAGGGCGGCAACCCCCAACTCAATGAGCCGCGTTTCAGGCAGCTTGAGATAAATCCCGATGACAATCGAAAAGATCAGGCAGTTCACCGAATTGGATACCAGGTAGTTCTGCGAGGTTCCGAGTTTAGGATTTTTTTGAACCCGGAGCAAGTACCGGCGATTTTCCTGTATTATTTTACAGGCCACCCGTATCTTATCGGCAACCGCTTTAAAGTCAAGTGCATTTTTTTCAATCACCTGGGCAAACAGATTCTCCACATACTTCTGAAAGACCAGGTAAAAGGTTTCAGCCTGTTTGAGTTTATCACCCTCCTCTGATACCACTACGGCGTCACCATCAATGGAAACAACCGGCTTTTGGGGTTCTCCCTCGCTATATACCGCTCGAAATTCCCACTCCCCCAGGGTCTTGATCAGTTCTTTGGAAAAGAGAATTTCTGGGGTGGCCAAGATAAACTGCTGGTCAAGATACACCACATCGGAAAAAAGACTTCCCACTGCAATTTCGTTAATGCTATAATCCTTCATGTTGGCCCCCCGGCCCCCCTTGTTGACTTGCTCATTCTGTCTATTTCATCTATCATGGTTTTTGATTATTATCGGTAATAAGTTATCATTAAAACAAGAATTTGAGGAGAGATTACCGTTGAAATTTACATCGCTGCTTAAATTGCGGCTTACATCGGTTTTTATGTTGTTTAATATTATTATTTTCTGCTTTTTACTCGTGGTATGTACGGTTTCTTTTTATGCCCTGGGAATTGAATTCGCCTTTACCTTTTGGCGTTCAAGCTGGCCCTTGGTCCTGGTTATGATGGTCGTCCTTATTGGGCTTGATACTTTTTGGGTCATGAATTACCAGCTTTTTTTGCTCCTGGAACGGGAAGATTGGCCGGCCCTGGCTCGATACCTTGAGAAGCGAATCCTTGAGGATGGACACTATTCCTTCCGGCTGGTACGGCTGCTGGCTAATACCTACCTGGTGCTTTCCGACGCCCTTTCGGTTATAAACCTGGAGAACAAAACCGCCAGCGCCAAGCCTGCCTTACTTGAAAGCAATGCCCTGATTTTTGGGCCTGCCCGGATCCTGGGCAAGGATATACCCGGGGCAGTACAATTTTTTTCTGCCCGCTTCGATTTTGTAAAGTCAAAATCCCCTGGACGGGAGTTTGCCAAGGGGGACGCCTCCTGGATACGCTGGTACTATGGGTTTTCCCTGTTCCTGGACCGGCAGTTTTCCATTGCAGCGGATCAGTTTATGCTCCTTGCCCGGGGATCCGCCGATGTCCTGGTAACAGGGCTTTCGGCCTTTTACCTTGCCGATGCCCTGTATAAGGTGATGTTCGAACGGAAAGCGGATCTCCGGGACGCTGCTTCGGAAGGGCGGGACCGGGTACGGAAATCCCTGCAAAGCATAAGCGCCTGGAATGAGGATGCATTGAAAATACAAGCGGCAATTCATGGGGTCATCATTGCCCGTGCCTTACAAGACGCAGGGGGCTGGATTTATCGGGAATCGGATCAAGGATAAGATTAAGGAGAAATTATGAAAGCTTTTGCTAAATCTTCAAAACTTGATGATGTGTGTTATGATATCCGGGGGCCGGTTTTAAAAGAGGCCAAGCGGCTGGAAGAAGAAGGGTTCCGGATCTTAAAGTTGAACATTGGTAATCCCGCACCTTTTGGCTTTAATGCCCCGGATGAAATCATCCACGATATCATTGTTAATCTGCAAAACGCCCAGGGGTATTGTGATTCTCAGGGGCTTTTTGCCGCCCGGAAGGCCATCATGCAGGATTTTCAGTCCAAGGGGGTGCGGGATGTGGAAATCAACGATATCTTCATCGGGAACGGGGTCAGTGAACTCATTGTCATGGCGATGCAGGGACTCCTGGATAACGGGGATGAGGTATTGGTGCCTGCGCCGGACTATCCCCTCTGGACCGCCGCAGTAACCCTGGCCGGAGGCAGGGCAGTGCATTATATCTGCGATGAGGATGCGGACTGGAACCCTGACCTTGCGGACATGGCGGCCAAGATCACCGGCAATACCAAGGCCATCGTGGTGATTAACCCCAACAACCCCACTGGCGCGGTATACGATAAGGCTATCTTAGAAGGCATTGCCCAGCTTGCCCGGGAACATGAGCTTATCGTCTATGCGGATGAAATCTACGACCGGATAACCTATGATGATGCACGACACATACCCATGGCATCCATAGACCCGGGAATTCTTACGATTAACTTTAACGGCCTTTCCAAGGCGTACCGGTCCGCTGGGTTCCGGGCGGGCTGGATGGCCCTTTCAGGGAATAAAAAGATCGCCGCCGGGTACTTCGAGGGCCTGGAAATACTTTCCAACATGCGGATCTGCTCCAATGTGCCCGCCCAGTTTGGGATCCAGACCGCCCTGGGGGGGTATCAGAGCATCAACGGTTTCGTGATTCCCGGGGGCCGTCTCAAGGAACAGCGGGACATTGCCGTCTCTCTGATAAACAACATCCCTGGTCTTTCGGTGGTCATGCCCAAGGGCGCCCTCTACTGCTTCCCCCGGATCAACATCAAACGCTTCAATATCACCGACGATGAGCAATTTATCATGGACTTCCTCCTGGATCAGCACATCCTCTTAGTCCAGGGCACGGGATTTAACTGGAATAAGCCGGACCATTTCCGGGTGGTCTTTCTCCCGGACCGGGAAACCCTTACAGACGCCCTGTACCGGCTGGGGAATTTTCTGGAGCATTACCGGCAAGGATAAAGAATAAAAAAAAGACGATGCGCCTGGACGTCGATATGCGCACCGTCTATAACGTGAAGTCTTACCCTCCCGTTGTGTGTATTTAATATATCGGCGAGATATTTTGTACCTTTAGAATTTTCTCAAATTACCAGGGTTTGAAGGGAGTACCGGAACCAAGTAACGGTTAAACCATCCCGCGCTTCCCCCTGCAAGTGGTTCGTTTTGACAGGACGGTCAGGTTATACCTGGCCACTTCTGCCAGGGAGCGGTACAGTTTTGAGGATAGTTCCAGGTAACGCAGCAGGGGCTGAGATGGGGGGCTTTCCAGGTTCGCTTCCAGTTCCGTAACCGGAGGAAAGAGGAAGCCCGCCACATCCTTCACCGTGCTTTCGGTAATTGCCTGATTTGTTTTGTCCAGTTTTTTTAAGGTTTCTTGTATTCCCGGCGCCTGTGCCCTGACCTTAGCTGTGCGGTAAGCTCTTTCGGCAAGGTCCGCAGCTTTCTCCGCCAAAGCGTGTATGTTTTTAAGCCCCTCCAAGAGTTCCCGCAAGGCGGTCTCGTACTGCGTCCCTCGTTGAGCGGCATGCTCCGGGGAGGTAAAGTCTGTATCAACCCGGGCAAAAATCGTTCCCAGCAGCCGGTTTATGGTTTCCCGACGCTTGGGCAGAGCGAGGAGCGCCTCCATCGAAGCCCTCATCATCCCCGGAATAGCAAGCCCATCATCGGAAAGACGGTAATTCTGTATCCCCGGATACTGGCTGATGCGACTTTCAAACCAGGCTGCGTAGAGGGAAAGCCGCCGATCCGTCAGGACCGAGCCACCCTGTACTGCCGGCGCCCAAAAGGGCCTTCCGTCCCGGAGCGCCATCACCGACCGGGTCTCCACAGGGTCAAAGCGAGTCGATTCTGCAATGGCCCGCTCCTCAAAGAGGGCACCCTTAAAGTGGGTCTTTAAACCGGGAAAGGAAAGGTCCAATCCCGCAATCCAGATAGTGGATGTTCCCAGAACCCGGGCGAAATCCCAGGCCGTGGTTGCCACCGAACCGCCCGCACCCAGACAGCCCTTCGGGTCAAGCCGGTCTTCAATGAAGCGCCCCAGGGGAAAGAGGGAGGAGCAGAGGAAGGCCCGTGCAAAGGGATGACGCAACGCCGGAGGATACACCGCAGATTCGGCGATGAGGCATGTTTTTGGTCCTGGTACACGGTCCAGGTGACGGATGTTCCAGTATTGGGGATCCACTGAGAGGATAAAATCAGGATCGATTCCGGCCTTGAGGAGTAGTCTGAGGGAGGTATCCACCCCCACCACGACACAACGTTCGGCTATTTCCGGCAAAAAGGGGGCAATACCATCCAGGGAAGGACCTGCGGCGGCGAGGAAGACCGGTATATCCCGGTGATTACCCAAACACCCCGCAAGACACCCTACCCCCGGAAGGTCCCGGATGGCGGTCATATTCCGGGCAAGATTCCGTACCCACCGTTTCCCAAATCGCCGGAGGGTGGCCATGTTGACCTCATCCCTGGAAACCCACGTGTTGATATGGCGCTCCACATCGGCATACCATACCGTATCCAGGTCCATGAGGGCCCGGTTTCGCAGGAAGGATGGAGCCCCGCGGTTCTTTTCAAGAACCACATCCTGATGTTCAGAAGGATTTTCAAGGAGCTGGAGCGCCCCGATGATGGCGTCACTCCTTCCCCCCAGCACAAAGATAAGGGTATGTTCCGCAAGCAGTTTTCCCAAATCCCGGGTTTCCAGGGCCTTTCTCAGCATCTCCTTGTGGCGTTCAACGATGATGAGGGGCCGGTCTGGCCATTGCAGCGCGGCAGCTTCCGCAGCATACCCCAGCCCGAAGCCCATGACGATGATAGGCCCCTGCCCAGTGATGGTTTCAGCCTGCCGCCGGCCTTCCCGCACCGGATCCCGCCGGGAATGGATATGGATGCCATTGATGACCAGGGTTGGTTCTCCGGCAGTGGAGGCTTCCATCTGAAGGTCCATATCGCCGGCAGGTTCTTGATTACCCAGCTTTTCCATAAGACCCGGAAACTTTTTCTGTATAAGCGGTATATTGGTATCCCAAGGGGTCACGAGGGCCATGCGCTCCTTCATATAGATAATGCTATGGTATCATATTTTTTGCGCTTTGTATATGGTGTATATTCAGTGTTCAAGATGACCTTATGAGACCATCGGAAATGACGCACCTCATCCAGAAAGATAGAGCACATCACGGGAAGCGAGTCTTGCATGGGCCTCGGCGATGAGGTTTGTGAAGCGTAGACCGCGAGTACAAAAGCCGGGTGATAGAGCCTCGAAAAATCTACATTGCGGGAGGCTTTCGTTGTCGTGGTAACGGGAGCAGCAGTGAACCGCGCAAAGCGAGCGGAACACCTCAGCCGGGGTCCGAGAGTAGGGCACAGGTACGGAAGGTCATACGGGAACGTGAGAGGACTCATGGTCTCTGGAAGCAAAGAGCCGCCTACGGAAACGGCGGGATACAAAACGACCGGGCTTTTCCCAAGCTCCGAGGGGGAAAGAGGCCAACACAAGGAAATGGCGGCAACACGAAAAACAAGGGCACCTTACCAGTACCGTCAAGCGAAGGAAAATGAAGCACGATGGGAAGGACCATGAGTAGTCGTCGTGTAGTCATAGTACTGACGAAGCAGGGGAACCGGAACCAAGGGACCCTGACCTAAGCGAGGAGGGAAGGGCTACACCTGGAAAAAGAAC
>JAITNP010000116.1 GCA_031290455.1 Treponema sp.
TTACCCAAGGAGTATGGCGCGGCCAGCGCGGTACACCGGTATTTTCAGTTATGGACAGAAAAGGGCGTATTTCTGGAGATGTGGCGGGGTGGACTACATCGGTATGACGAATTGCGGGGGATAGTATGGGAATGGCAAAGCCTAGACGGCAGCATGGTAAAAGCGCCCGGAGCGCTAGAAAGCGTAGGCCCCAATCCGACGGATCGGGGGAAAAAATGGGACGAAGCGGCATGTTTTGGTTGATGGGAATGGGGTGCCCTTGTCCGTGGTATTGACGGGAGCCAATGTACACGATGTAAAAGAACTGGCATCAGCGCTGAGAACCATAGTGATAGAACGGCCAGAATGGACGGGTGTGCCCAAGGAACACTTATGCCTGGACGCGGGGTATTATGGGGAAGCGGCCTTAGAGGTCATTGTGTTACGGGGTTATATACCGCATGTGGTGCCTCGCGGGGTAGAGAAGCAACAATTAGTAAGAGAGCCGGGCAAGAAGGCGCGGCGCTGGGTAGTTGAACGGGTATTTTCATGGTTTAACCGTTTTCGCAAGCTATTAGTTCGCTATGAAAAGAAGGCTGAAAATTATCCGGGCGGCTTAATTTCGTCGAATTGGCTTGAAATTCTTGGGTCCCTGGATATGTGTATGAGCAGTCAAAGGGGCAGCCTTGGATCGTCACTTCTTTGGAGCATATTCTGGAGAAGGGTTGGAATGAACGGCTCACCTGGACCATGACCCATAGTGGGTGGTTAAGGCGTTTTTTAGTTCTTGATGAGCCTTGTTTCTTTGAGGGTTTCTATGATATGGTCCCAGGTATATTCGAAATATATCCAGGATACCGCTTCTTCCCAATCCCGCAGCAGGGATCCGGAATTCCGTAAAACCCAGAGGTCTTCCGGGAAAAACAATTCGGTATAACGTGTATTCCACGCAATATCCTCAGCACGAACCCAGGTGACCGGTTCGTGGGTAAAATTCGCAGGCCGTTTCTTGGGGGCTACCAGCTCAGGCAGGAGCAGGGGTTTCCAATACGCTTCAAAATCCTTTTGATCCTTAAAATCAGGAATTCCCGGCAGGGTATGCATCCATTCGGTGAAGACCGCGATGCGTTCATACCGGTTGCGCAGCTCCGTAAGGGCCTGGGTCCCGGTGAGTCTGCTGTTATTATGCCGGATTTTTCCCCGGGAAATCTGTACCGGCTCAAGCGGTCCGGTGAACTTCAGCGTCCCGATGTTTCCCACCTGGGTAAACGTGCCGGTCCCGGAAAGGTCCAGGGTAAACTCGTTCCACCCTGCATAATGAGAAGCAAGAAAGTCAAGGGATAAGAAATAAAAGCTGCCGTCATGACCGGGGGCGGAGCCTCGCAGCCGCAGCGTAGGAAAGGCGCTGGTTGAAAGCAGGATCTGTTCACTGCCATCTTTGTGCCGTACCTGCCTTACTTCAATGTATCGGTCTTTCTTGCCGGCTTGCCGGCCGGTGTACCCGGTCCTTTCGGCACGGTATACCGCAACCGTTTTCTCCGCAAAGGCCGATCCGTCCAGTACCTGTCCAGCCTTTTCCACCAGACTGATACAACCGGTCAGTATGAACCCCATCATGATAAAACCAGGTATCACACCATGCTTCATAACCAACACTCCTGCCTATTCAGGCGTTACTGTTTGTATCGAACTTTTTCCGTTCCGTTTCCCCGTAACCTCATCAATATGTACCTTCCAGACCGCGGTTACCCCGATCTGCCGGCTTATGGCAGCATCAAAGGCAGCCATAGCATGGGGGGTATATCTTTGACTGATGAATCGCAAACCCCGGATCTTCTCGTCCTCCTCAAGAACCTCCTCGGCGCTTCCAAATACCACCGCCGATTCGTACTCAATGGTGAACTTCCCGTCCGGCACATGGGTATGCCCCACGCAACTGATACATACCTGGTTGTTATGTTTCAGGTTATCGGTTTTTCGCCCTTCCTTGGCGCCATGGAAGTATATCCACTCCCCATCCCGGGCAATGGAAAGGGGAATACAGTAGGGAGTCCCATCCTCATTCACCGTTCCCAGAACCGCAAAGACACAGGTGTCGATCACCGCTTCCGCAAATTCCCGGGACATTTCCCGGTCTTTTCTTCGCATCGGGTACATGCGGTACGCTTACTTTTTCCAGCGGGAATTGACGAACCGGGCAAATTCATTGATATTCTTAATCACTATCCTATCGGGGTATATTTCCATACGCCCCTGGGTAACAAAATACTCTAACATATCCCTGGCCGGGGTGATGTTCATGCCTGCCCAATGAGCAATATCGTCAATCGTGGTTTTAAATTCCCGCCGTTCACTGGAGCGGTCGAGATTACGCTGAGATTCATCAAGCATGAAGAATACATCCGCCACTTTGGCCTGGGGATCCGTCAAAGTAAGGATCATAAAACGCCGTTTTGAATCATAGATGCGCTTGGCGAGCAGCCGCAGCAGTTTCATCGCTATGGAGGGATTCCCCAGCATGAGGATTTCAAAGTTCTGGCGGTTAAATTCCAGAACCTTGACCGTGTCCACGGCTATGGCCGTGGCTGACCGGGGGGAATTTTCAAGGATGGCCATTTCACCGAACATCTCCGAGGGCTGCAAGACATCCAGGGTTTTTTCGATGTTCCCGATGATCTTGACTAGTTTCACCTGACCCGACTGTATTAAATAAAAAGTATCCCCCGGCTCAAATTCAGAAAATATCATTTCATCGGCCTGGAAGGTCCGGGCAAAACGGGCAAAGACCGGATTCATATCCATAGTTATACCTCCAACCGCCCAAGGGCGCTTTGTGCTTGTACATACACCGCTTCTGCTTCACTAACCATGGACATAACCTTTTTATAAAAAGCTATCCCCTGATCCTCCCGGTTCGCGTGCTCATGGGATTGACCGATAAGAAAGAGGATGTTCCCCAAGGCAGGATGTTTCGGATACCTGACGATCATATCGGTGTAATATTGGATGCAATCATCAAATTTATCCTGTAAAAAAAGGCAGCGCCCGATCTCATAGGCACTCTTGGCCGTATATTCCCCATCCTCATTGGCATCAACGATGGCTTTAAATGCCCGCTGGGCCTGCTCATACTGTTCCTGGGATATAAGGGTTACCGCAGCCTGGTACGCCTGAGCAACACCGGTTACTTCCCCATCCTTACTCGCTTTGGCCAGGAAGAATTCCGCCCGTTCCAGATGGTTAGCCGCTGCTACCGCGTTTTTTCCCGATGGATAATAAGTAAGATACCGTCTAAATACATACCGGGCCTGGGCGAAACGTTTATTTTTAAGATAGTATTCCCCTACTTTAAACAGCCCTGCCTCGGGGTTCTGCTGTTCTTCTGCTTCCTTCATGAGGTCGGCGAGCTGTTTATGGATCCGCCGCAACTGTTTAGAAAAGACCTTGAGCATTTTCATGATAAGCGAGGGGTTCTTTGCGGAAATGGCTTCAAATTCAGGTATCGAAAACATCAGCGCCGAAGCATCCTGTAAAGCCACGGTATTTTCTTCCTGAGGATAATGACCCAGGGCTGCCCTGACCCCAAAGAATTCTCCGGGCTGTACCACTTCCTTAATCTCCTTGCCGGTCTCAATATCCTGATAGACAAGATTTACCGTTCCATTCCGGAGAAGAAAGATTTTGTCCGCATCATCTCCCTTAAAGTAAATAATCGAACCCGGCTTGTATTGCAGTGTTTTCGGCATGTATTTCCTCCTTTCCCCTCAAAGCGCTTCCGGCTCAAAGGGTAAAAAATCCAGCACCTTTTTAAAACCCACTTTTTTACGGGCCGTACTATACAGGGCAGCGGGATCACCGATGACAAACATGGGCCGCCCCGCAACGGTTATGCGGGTATACCCTGCGGGCAGGGTTCCTCCCAGGATATCAAGAAAACGGATCTCCCCGTACAGGGGTTTCCCTGCCAAGGTGAGGAGTTCAATGTCCTCCATGGATGCGGAGGCTAGATTTTCATAGGGGTCATCGATACGGCCCTTGAGCACCAGGATATCCGCCAGCTTCCCCTCCTCCAAGGCGCCGATCCGGTCTTGCATCCAGAAGGCCCGGGCCGCATTGATAGTTACCATCTCAAAAAGGGTGCGGGCTGAGAGGTCTTCACCGTACATCCGCTGGTACAGGTCCCGGGCATAGTGCATTTCCGCAAAGAGATTATAGGAACCAGTGTGGGTGGAATCAGTACCAATGGTAACATTGATGCCCGCTTGCAGGAATTTCCGGATCTTGCAGGTTACATTGAACATAAACATGTTCGAGGCGGCGCACCAGGAAACGCTGGCCCCTGCTTTGGCAACCTTTTGGATGTCCTCATCACTGAACCCGATACAATGGATTAAGATGCAATGGTTATCCAGTACCCCAAGCCGTTCCAGTATCTTGACCCCATCCATGGATTCCTGATCGAATCCTTCGGCCAGATGGGTGATGAAGGGCCATTGGTTCTGTACTGCCCGTTCATGCTCAATTTCAATACCCTCCCCCCATTTCAGATCGTAGGATGAAGCTTCGTGGGCCAGGCCATAGTCGAGGATCGCCCGGATGGGCAGGGTCGGCAGGATTTCCCTGTTAAACCCCTGGGGGAAATGGTCGTTGACCGTGGTTACCCCGGAAAACAAATTTTTATACGCGCTGAAGACATATATTTCCTCCGGGGATAGGTTCGAGCGTTCCGTAAAGGTCTCCGAGGCCTTCAAATCATTATCCCAGGGGAGCCAGGTCAGATAGAATGACCCCGGTTTTGGTCCGACCCGGGGGAGATAATTTCCCCGCATGTGATCATGGGTATTAATGAGCGCAGGGTACACCACGGAATTCCCCCCTAAATCAAGCGCCACGCCCGTACCCGCCGGTCTGAGGATTTCCCCCGCCACTTCCACATCACGGATATGAGGTTTTTGGCCGGATGTTACCATCACCCCATGCTTTAATGTATATTCAGACACCTAATAATCTCCCCCCAAAGGTGATAAAAACTTATACTGTAACTATATGATAGATTTACATACCCATTCAAGCGCTTCCGATGGTAGTTTAACTCCCTGCCAGCTCATCAACGAAGCCGCCCACCGCAGGCTTTCAGCCATTGCCCTTACTGATCATGATACTATTGATGGCCTTGATGATGCAAGGAAAGAAGCTGAAAACTTGGGGATCCGGTTTATTCCAGGAATCGAAATTGAAATCACTTGGGAACCTGGGGAATTTCACCTCCTGGGGCTTGGCTTGTGGCATCCCCATGCGTTGTTTTTACAGGCCATTGCCGAATTATCCCGGCTACGGGAAAAACGGAACCTGGAGATCCTGGACCGTATGCACGAATTGAGTATCGACGCGGATTATACGGAGATTCTCGCCTTGTCCGGGGGGCACTCGGTTGGGCGTCCCCACTTTGCCGCCCTCCTGGTAAACCGGGGGATCGTAAAAAACCGGGAACAGGCTTTTTTTCAGTATCTTGGCAAGGGAAAGCCCCTCTATGTGCCCAAGGAGGGCCTGGAATTCGAGCAAGCCGTTGAAATTATTCAAAAGTCCGGGGGGATTGCGGTGCTGGCCCATCCCATGTCCCTCTATGTTGCCTGGGGCCATCTCCCGGAACTGGTAAAAAACTTACAAGACCAGGGGCTTGACGGTATAGAAGCCTGGCACCCTACGGCTAAGGTCCGGTCCTGTAAACGGCTTGAAGAACTGGGTAAATCCCTGGGCCTCTACATCACCGCAGGGAGCGACTTCCACGGAGCGTCCCGGCTTGACCGGAAGTTGGGAATCACTGCCGGAGACCGGAAAATAGGAGACGCAGTCCTGGAATCAATTGATCCTCTTGCAAAATACTGGCAATAGCAGCACAGCGACCGGGCTGGGAAAGCACGCCGGGTGAGGCGAAAACTCCCAGGATGTCCACGCTTGCCGCTGCGCGGCTTCGGTCAAGTGGACGTCCTGGGAGTTTTCGCCTCACCCGGCGTGCTTTCCCAGCCCGGTCGCTGTGCTGAATTTTCAGGGTTTGAAGCTTATAAGGGGGAAGAGCGGGATGGGGGCTACTTGTGTTAAGACTTCATGGGACTGGAATTCCATCATGCCATACGAAAGAATACGGATACAACCAAAGTATATGTAACAGAGTACAACACCGGCTTGTCTGCCAAGGATGATGATACAACAATTGTTACTTAAACCGGGGTAGAAAAACACAAGTCTCAAATCAATTGCCCACTACACCCCCCAGGAACCGGGGGTATCATGCGGGACAGGGAAAACCGGATCATCTACGTCGGCAAGGCCCGGATTCTGAAAAACCGGCTTTCCTCGTATTTTTCCGGGAAGCAGGACGTTAAAATCGCGGGCCTTGTAAAGGTTTTTAAAAAAAATCCAAAAATATGGATATAATACAATTCTTGGAGTATACTCTTACTATGAATATAGTACAGTTTTGTGGTATATTCGAAATTTTGGAGGCATTCCATGAAAAAGAGCGGCATTATCAAGTCGGGAATCATCGGTTTTTGTACTGATGATTGGAATCGGGTTTAGCGGGTTGTAACAATCCTTATGATAACGCGCCGCTGGACGTCAAGAATAGCGAAAATACGCCCTTGAGAGAGCGTGTTTCCGTTGACAGCCTGGAAAGTAATCTTGCCAAAGCTGTTTGGCGCATGGTAGACGCCACGGAATCGGCAGTCGAAACGGTGGAACAATACGTTAACATACCGGAGGCGGACAAGTTCCGGGCGGCGTACGGCGCCGGATTGTTCTCCGCACAATCAATAGGCGCATATTTGCCAAATGACTTGAGTACACTCAAAAGACAGACCGGCGTGGAGGGCGCCCGCAATGCCGGAAGCACTGCGGGAGAAACGATTACCCTCTAGGACGAACTCGCTGAGATAGCGGAAGAATTCAGCGAAGCGGTGAGCTTGCTGGTACCATCTCTTGAGAGTGTATCCCTTGTAGATGGGGTTACCGTTAAGGATGGTTTCATTTATTTATCTGAAGACGAAATTATACCGCAGCAAAGCATTCAGGGCATAGCTACGGCGGAGATGTTACTTGCGATTGCAAATGGTGAAGACGCTGAAGCCGCGTCGCAGAGGATCTCCTCTGAAATTGAAAGTATGTTTGGCAGTACGGCAGCGGGAGAAGCCGTGCGTGGTGTATATTTAAATTCGGTACCGTTGTGGACAGATGCCACCGTAACGTACAAATGGGGGGATATCCGTTCGAGCTTTAAGACCGCCACAAGGAATGCGATGACCCGCTGGGAAACCGCAACTGGACGGGAAGTAAAATTCAAGGAATTTAGCGAATCAGGCTGGGATTGGTTTCTGGTGGTTATCGGAGCTTTGCACATGGTTAGAATTGAAGAAAGAACGCTATCTGATGCTTCTGGAAAGGCTTTACCCGGCTCATGGCCCTGGGGTATCTCTTATTTGTATTTAGATCCAAATGAATGCTCGCTCGATGGCAGCCCTAGCACATATCCGGTATATAGCGTTGCCTTACACGAACTGGGCCATGTTTTGGGTTTACAGCATGAACACGAAAGAGCAGACAGGGATACATACCTCGACATAAGCGGATTTAGACTCAGTGAATGGCTGACGCTTGTAAGCACACGGCTGGTTTGGCGAAGCGTCAGGGTGTTGTTTATTACGATCTACTATCCGGTGTTTGAAACATACACAGAATTTTTTAGTAGTTGTGTTAAGACCGCGTGGGACTGGGGTTCCATTATGCTATACGAAAATCTGCGGATACAACCAAAGCACGTGAATACTACAAATGGTAAACCCGATAACCCCAATGTAACCAAGTACAACACCGACTTGTCTACCAAGGATATAGAGATAATAAAAACTCTCTATTAACAGGAAAAAGTGCGGGTTGCAAACGAGCAACCCGCTGTCGAGTATAATGGAAATGCGCGTGGTATGCAAGCCGATATGGCAGTGGTGGGTTATTTATCTTCTTTTAGTTACAGTTACCAGTTGTATACATGAATATGGTTCATTTGCCGAAGTAACATTTGTCAATCATTCATCGTATGACTTACATTTGCTTTTGACCTTTGAGCAAGACTTTCGTGGTGTCTGTAATTTCGATACAAATAATATTAAGATAGAAAAAAAACAAAACATCTCGCTTACATTTGTTGCAGGATTTTCGGATATAGCGCCAGAAGTCAATTATGGGATAAAAACAATAACTTTTTCGAATTTAACTGATGATACGACAATTGTTACAAAAGAAAACGATAATTTATTTGTTGTAACCGGTGGAGAAAAAACCAGGTACGGTGGAGAAGAAGTATATTATCGAATGGAAATAACCGATGAATTATTGCGGGAATGATACATACGAGCAACCCGCTGTCATAGTCTGATGGATACAACGCATGACACCCAGGCGATAGATACGTTGCCAGAAAGATTAGGTGCGGTGATGGGAGTTGCATAAAAAACGCTTTTCCGGTATGCTTTTGCTATGCAATTAGCATCCTACGGAGACGATACCCCTATCGCCGCCATTGCGACACCTTTGGCCGAAAGCGCCTTGGCCCTTATCAGGATTTCCGGCAAGTGTGCCATAGACCTCGTTGCCGCTGTTTTTTCCCGGCCTCGAAACCTGCGGGAAGCCCCTGGCAATACCATAGTCCACGGCTGGATGCTGAACCCTGTCTGTAAGGGAGCTGTTCAGGGCGGTATTGAGGCGGCACATCCCAGTGGGGAAAAGATCGACGAGGTATTGATTTCGGTCTACCGCGCTCCCCGGAGCTATACCGGTGAGGATGGCGCAGATATTTCCTGTCATGGAGGCATTGCCGCAGTACGGGCGGTCATGAAGGCCCTTTTGCAGGGAGGGTTCAGGGAAGCCCTTCCGGGGGAGTTTACTTTCCGGGCCTTTATGAACGGGAAATTGGACCTTACCAGGGCCGAATCGGTGATGGAGCTCGTGTCCGCCAAGACAGACCAGGGGCGGGAACATGCGGTAGACCGGCTTTCCGGCACCCTGGAAGAGGAAATCCGGGATATCAAATCCCTTTTAGTGCAGGTTCTTGCGGGAACGGAACTCTATTTAGATTATTCCGAAGATGAGTTTATGGGGACCGCGGCGGAAGCGGGACCGTCGGATGGTGGTGAAACCAATGCCGAAGCCGCCGGATACTTACCGGACCGGGTTGTGGCAGAGGAGGTCCTGAATCGGCTCCGGGCATTAGCGGCTTCCTACCGTATGGAACGGCTGTACCATGACGGCGCCCTGGTGGTCATTGCGGGACGGCCCAATGCGGGAAAATCCAGCCTGTTCAACCTGCTCCTCAAGGAAGACCGTTCCATCGTTACCGATATACCGGGCACTACCAGGGACTGGATCGAGGCATGGATCGCCATTGAAGGTATCCCCATACGCCTGGTGGATACTGCGGGGCTTCATACCCTGGAGGATCCCTCGGGAAACCCGGTAGAAAAAATAGGCATGGAACGGAGTCGGGAACTATTGGTAGCGGCGGACCTGATCCTCTATGTCATCAATGGGATTGAAGGCATTACCAGGGAAGACCGGGATTTCTTCCATGATTATGCCCCGGACACGAAGGGAATATCCGCCCCAATCATCACCCTTTGGAATAAGATCGATATGGTCCTGCCGCCCACGGAACAGACTGAATCTGTCGCGCTTTATCCGGGGGAGCCTTTATGGGGAATCAGCGCGAAAACTGGCGAGGGCATCCCGGAGCTTGCCGCCGCTATCGCCCCAAGCCTGTCGCATCCCCCGGAAACCATGATTGGTGGCGGACCCGAAGCTTTTTGGCGGGAACTGGTACCCAGATCATCGGGGATAGGTTCGGGCCGGCAGAAAGCCCTCATCGACCTGGCGGTGGAAAGCCTGGAAGCGGCGCTGGCCTTGGCGGACAAGCTGATGCCCCTGGACATCATCGCACCCCTGCTCAGGGAAGGGGTGAACGCCCTGGGAGAAATCACCGGGGAGGTATCCACCGCAGAAATCCTTGAGGTCATGTTCAGCCGTTTCTGTGTGGGTAAATGAAAGCCCCTGGCAGGCGGTTTACCCGTTACTTGTAGGGTAGTGTCTGCGGGGGTCTCCTCGGTTTCCGATTTGTCATCATCTTTTTCATCATACCTGAAGTCGTCATCGTCTTCATCATGGTCATACTTGAAGTCGTCACCATCGTCATCACCATGGTCATACTTGAAGTCATCATCCCCATCTTCGTCATACTTGAAGCCGCCAGCAGCAGCAGCCCTATCCGAAAATTCTGAGGTGATCCGGAGCGCCTCGGACACATACTTTTTCCAATCATCCGAGTCGTTACCGGTGCTTTCTCTAGAGCAAAGGTACATGTTCATGGCAACCTTGTATCTGCTTGACCCATCCATTGAGCTTTTCTATGACTGCCTGCTTATCCTGTTTGGTAGGATTGATAAAATCTATGGTTCCCACCAGGGTATTTTCCCCAAGGCTTGCCGCAAGCTTATCGAAAACCTTGCCCTTGCCTCCTGCATGACAGCAGAAGAGGGCGATTTTTTTGCCCCGCAGGGTGGCTTTTGTGTGCTCAAGAAAGGCATGCATCGCCGGGGTGGGAGAACCGGCCCACACTGGGGTGCCGAGGATGATGAGATCGTATTGTTCCATGGCAACGGTATAGGGTTTGAGGGCAGGCGTTTCTTTGATCATGACCTGACGGCCACCCCAGACATATTTTGCCAAACCGGTCCGCTTCTTATCATCCACCAAGTGCAATTGGAGGATATCCGCGTTTAAGGCGCCCTTAAGCTGCTCTGCGATGAAGCTGCAATTGCCTTCATAAGAAAAATAAACCACTAATGTTTTCATATAAATCGCTCCTATACCCTACACTTATAGTCTCCGGATGGTAAAACGCTGAATCGCCAGGTTTAGGGAATCAAGTCCGGTGCTGTTCTGCGCCACCGATTCACGGGCTATCCGGGAGGATTCCGCCACTTCATCGGTCCGCTCCATGATATCCCCTACCTTCTGCTGGGTCATCAGCGTCATATCCTTTAACTGCTTTGATACTGCCATTGATTTGTCAGCCGCTTGTTTTATCTTAACCGCCCCCTGCTTAACGGATCCGGTTATCCCCTGTATCCGATCAAGACTCTGCAGGATCTGACCGGATTTTTCCGATTGTTTGGTCATGGTGTTTTTGATATCCGATACCAGCGTATTGATCGCCACAATAAGGGAATTCGTTTGGGAATAGGAGTCTTCTACAAGCCCCGATAGCTTTGCTATTTCATTGATCCGTTTCCTTATCACCAGCAGCGTCGCGTCCGAATTCTTCGCCTGAGCTGCCGTCGCCTCAGCAAGTTTTCGGATCTCCCCTGCCACGACCGCAAATCCCTTGCCCGCTTCCCCCGCGTGGGCCGCTTCTATGGCCGCGTTCATCGCCAACAGATTCGTCTGATCCGCCACATCCGCTATCACCTTATTCATTGCCGCCAGGTTCTCAGAATCCGCTTCAACCTGTTTGATTGCCTCGGTCGATTTGGTAATATGGTTGTGTTCCATATTTGAACTCCTCACCACATTCGTGATTCGATCCCCCAGGGAGTCGATGCTTTGTTCTATGGACCCAATATTCGTCATCATTACTTCTATTGCGCTGGATGAAACCGCTATCTGCTTTGCTTGTTCCTGGATAAGTCCGTTAAGGGAAATTATCTCATCATCAATAGTGGTCACCGTCAATGCAAAGAGCTTCGATTCTTCCCGGATATGTTCATCAACCTCATGTACTGACCCGGCGATTTTGGCGGCCGCTGATGAAGACCGGGTTATCACCATTTCCAACTCAGTCCCATTCCGCCGGATCCCCTCAAAAGAAGCAATGATTTCGGTCAGTAAGGTACTGATGTTTTCATTGATGGTATTAACCCCTTGAGAAAGCCGGGCAGTTTCTTGAGTCGAATACCGGGGAGCAGTACCGGAGAAATCTCCCTGGGCAATAACAGAAACAAATTCGGTGAGCTGTTTTAAGGGCGCCACCAGCCATTGGGTGAAGGCAAACATAACCACTAAAAAAATCACGGCCATAACAATGAAGACCACGACCACGGTTATATGATTACGAGTTTGAAAGGCGTCTACCGCTTGGTATTTTTCCCCGTTGGGAATAAGCATAGCAAGGCCAATGCCGGATTGATGCACTTCGGCATACAAGGTGTACTCGGTTCCCGCGATAACCAAATTTCCTTCGGTGATCTTCTGGCCAGGAGTAAGCTGTTCCAAGTGCTGTAACCAGCTTCCCGTGGGATAGGGAACTATCTCAAAATCGCTGCGATCGTTAACGGCAAAGGTGGCTTTATTAATCGTTGAAAATCCGGCTATCTTGGTTGAAGGGGTGGGTAAGGAAAAAGATGCTACCATGTCCTGCAGCGTTCTCAGGGATACATCGACGGTGCTCACCCCAACAATGTGTTTTTCCGTATTATACATAGGGTGGCAAATGGAAACCATGAGGACATTGACCGAAGTATCAATGTATAACTCGCTCCAGTAGTACCGCTGGTCCCGCATGTTCCTGGTATCCCATCCCTTGGGAAGGGCGGCCCGATACCAGCCTTCTTCATAGGTATTCACGTCCCAGTCCCATTCATTCCCCGCCCACGTGATTTCCCCTTGACTGGGTACTCCCCCGGCAGTCATGGCCTTACTGGCAAAAAAGTGAAAATCATAGGCATCGGGGTAAAACGCGTTGGGTTCGTAAAAAGCACCGCCTCCCAACAGTTCCTGTTCCCGGACAAATGCCTGATGGAATGCGGTGGACAGGGTACTTTGCAGTTCCTCCCGGGATACTTTATCCCGGAGAACATAGAAGATTTCCCCTAAGTCCTGGCTTATCCCAGAACTGGCCTGGATAGCATTCAAAAAACCCTTAAAATTGGCAAATTCTACGGCTACCTGAGTATCACCCAGTTCTTGCGTAAGCTCGTGGGACATCCGCTGCATGGTCGCGGTATTATACATGAAGATACTAAACCCAATAATAGCAGCTAATGCCAGGGCGGAAACAAGCAACAACACTTTTATACGAATACTCATGTTCTTTCCTTACTAAGCACTTTATGCGCGAGAGACTTTGAATGGTCGAATAATACGGCATCAGAGGAAAAGAATCAAGGAACTGAAATCCATGGCTTCACGATAATCAGCGTCCTTGCCGGATGCTTTCAGCGCGTACCCGTACCCGTTCACGGGGTTGCCAGTACCATTCGATATATACCTCATCAAAAAATAGGCGGCAATACAATCTTTGTATGCTCCAGACCAGCACTCAAATCGTTCTGCTTCCACCTCGTTTCATCGAGGTGGATTTTCCTTCGGCAGCCCTTTTACCAGGCCCGCTTATGGTTATTTTTATTACGGAACAACCGATGAAAACACCGGTCCCCAGGGGCCGCTTTCGCCTTGGGCGTTTTCGTAGCGGACGCAGAAGTACGCGGTTTTTCCTGAGTCCTCCTGCGCGAAGTCGAAGCGTTCTTTTTTCCGGCGGGTGAAGCGAGAATGGGGAAGTTCCTCGCCTGAAACAGGGGCCTTGAGGAGTTCCCGCTTTACGCCGGTGGCCGTCTCTACCGTTGCGCCGCCGGGGGGCATCACACCGTAGTAGACCCGGAACCCGTAATCGCTGCGGTGGGGGTCGGGCGGGGAGCCGGTGATGGCTCGCAGGCACAGTTCCAGCAGGTGTACCCCGGGGCGGGAAATATCTGCCTCCGCCTGGCTGGTGGGTGGGGGAACCGGGGTGTGGACCGTGTCTTTGGGTTTGAATTCCAGGGAGATGAGGTCCGCGTCCGACAGGCGGGGCTTGAGGAAATAGCGGCTCTTGATGAAGCGCATTTTGGCGACCAGGGACTCAAAGGCCACCGTGCACCGGGCGGTGCTCACCGGCGTCCGGTCGCTGGACCGCGCCGTATCCAGTGCGGCCTGGGCTGCGTTGGTCAGGGAGTTGAGGACGATAACTTCGCCGTTGGGGACGTTCCAGATGGTCGCCTTGCGTTCCAGTACCTCGTGCCAGTCTTTGGCCATTGCGAGTTGGATTTCCCTTCTCGTGGGGAGCCAATCACTATTGATTGCCATAAAAATCCTCCGTTTTGCTTTATAAGATAAACCATAGGGTTCATCCGGTCTCCGTTATGCAGCATGCTCTATACACTATACCGTATTTGGTGTAAATGATACAGTGTTTTGTCTACATTATGGGTTATAATGTAGGGCATCCGGTCTAAATTATGAGCCGTATTTATAAATTATAAGGCATAATGTAGACCGGATGGGGCGTTTGTGCATCCGGAGGTGTATCGCTGCCTCCGGATCGGGAAAAGGGGCCTGGCACTGCATTTCGTGTGTACCTGTTTACTGGCCCATCTGTCGCAGAATTTCAAGGTTGTTCCGTGCAGTGGCATTATTGGGATTAAGCCGCAACGCTTCGGTCCAGTCGGCACGGACACGGGTATAGCTTATAGGCGTTGCCCCGGCCGGTTCCCGTGGTTCCGCAGCCTGGTCAGAGCAGGATGATCCCCAGCAGTACCGGGATGCACCATCAGAACTTACCTTAAGGGATGCGTCCCATTCCCGGAGCCGTTCTGTTTTGTAAGACAGCATCGCGTCAATCAGAGAAATACCTGTATAGGATTTCTGTTCAACACGTTTCAAATCACCGAGCAATTCACAACAGCGCTTCTTTACCCGGTTGTAGTTTTGCTGTTCTATATCAATTTCCAGGGAAAAGAGCAGATTTTTAAGTTTATGCCGCATTTCCGCTGTTTGTTGGTGAGTCGCTTCAATTATTTTAATAGGCTTGTCAAGCGATTGCAATGCCTCAAAATCAAAATCTAACCTATACTGGTTCCGCCGGATAGGACCAGCGTTTTCCCTCTGAATCCTGGAGGAGGTACACCGTGCCCCCGGGTACTGCTTTTTCTCCGGCAATGGCCCCATCGTAAAGCCGGATTTTGCCACCGCCCCCGGGGAGGTCTACGGCATACGCGGGTAGCCCAAGCCCGGAGATGCATGCTTGGAGCTTCCGGTACATTGCAAGTCCTTCTTTTAGGGGAACCCTGAAATGGGCGGTTCCCGGGGCAAGATCAAGCTGAAAGAGGTAATAGGGGGTAAGCCCCTGGTCCAGACATTCCCGGAAGAGGACGGCCAGGGTTTCGGCGCTGTCGTTGATACCTCGCAGGAGTACTGTTTGTACATGAACCGGGACACCTGCATCAACACAAGCGGAAAGGATTCGCCCGGCGGAATACCCATCCCGGCCGGTTTCCAGTTCACGCTGATGGTTGATGTGCACCACCAGACGGAGGGGCCTCCACCGGGAGAACAGCGTAACTGTTCCCTGGTCAAGCCGCTCCGGACGGGTAATGGGAATCCTGGTACAGATCCGGAGGAGCAGGCCGGGCCGGACCTCCCGAAGCCTGGTGAAAAGTTCTTCCAAAACCTCATTCCCCGTGGTGAGGGGGTCTCCGCCGGAGATGAGGATTTCCCGGATTTCAGGATGAGCCTTCAGATAGGAGAGCACGGACTCAAGCTCCCCGGGGCTGATAAAGGAAGGAGCAGAACTCATGCGGACCCGCCGGAAACAGAAACGGCAGTACCCTCCGCAGGCGCCTCCGGCCAGGAGCAGCACCCGGTCCCGGTACTGATGGATCAGCCGGGGACTTACGCGGTAATGGGCCTCCCCCAGGGGATCCTCCAGGGCAAAGGGATCTAAGCGGGCTTCTCGCGGATCAGGGAAAAACTGCCGCCGGATGGGGTCTTCCCTGTCCGGCCCTGCGAGGGACGCAATGTGGGGAGTAATGGCAAAGGGAAGGCCTCCGGTTTTCCTGGTCCGCAAACCTTCAATAAAAACCCGTTCTTCGGCGCTTACCGAAGCTGCCAGAACCGGAGGCAATGCATCTATAGAAGTGATAAGGGGGAAGGGCTGCATGGTTACTACCTTTATACTATTATTTTCAATAAGTCTTCTACATGAGTACATAAATACTTTGGATGTTCTTTTTCCATTTCTTCTTTGGTTCCATATCCGTACAATACTCCAACAGCGTCTATTGCATTTTTATGAGCACCTATGATGTCATATTTTCTATCCCCTACCATTATTGTTTTGTTTTTACGCAATTTATATTTTTCAATAATGTATTTTATTATTTCTTCTTTCTCAGATAACGTTCCATCCAAATTACTTCCTGCAACATATTTAAAATAATTATTGATGTGAAAATATTCTAATATTCTATTTGCAAATGTTTCTGGTTTCGATGTTGCTATGATACAGTTTATATCTTTATTGTTTAATTCTTTTAAAACATTGAGTATCCCACGGTATAACTTATTTTCATAAATACCTTTTTCTGAGAAATATTCCCTATAATATGCGATGGCTGTTTTTGCGTCATTTGTATTAAAGTTATAATATTCCATAAATGATTTTTCCAACGGCGGTCCTATAAATAATTTTAATTTGTTGTCATCTTCTTCAATAATGTTAAATTTATTAAGTGAATATGTTACAGCATTGGTTATTCCCAAATATGGATCGGTTAATGTTCCATCCAAATCAAATAATACGTTATTGTATTTCATGATTTTATCTCATACTCCTTTAGTAAAGAATGTAACTACAAAGGTTAAAGAACTTTAAAAAAGTATCCTATATCTTCCCAGAAACAAAACGCCAAACCTTTTTTAATAAGCCTATTTTTCCCAATAGAATCCAATACAACACGATAAGAATCAGTATTGCCGGTATTCCATAAACAACAATTGCCAGCAGAATGATTAAAATAGTAGCAGCATAGGTTCCTAAACCAGTAAACAAACCCCTGATTCGGTTTCCTATGCTTTCTTTATTATCCATAACAGGGCCTAATACCTCAAGTTCTACCGTAGCATATTCTATCAAATTTGATAAAACCTGAAAGTCTTTTCCAACAGCATCAATATCCTCTTGCAATTCAGCGATTCTTGCCTCTACGGATAATAGTTCATCAATACTTTTTGCTTTTTCTAAATAGCTTTGGTACGTTTTTAATAACGCCTTTTTGGTAGTAAGATGGCTTTCTAAATCGTAATATTTTGTCGTTACATCTTCTATCTTTTCAGAATAATGGATAACTTTTCCAATATCCATCAATGCCTCAACAAATAATTTATAATGTACCTCTGGAATTTTCAGCGTATAACTTCTCGAGTTTTCATAAATCCAGGTTGAAGCGGCGTATGCGTTGTATTTTTCGATTAACTCATTGATCTTTGCGGCACCATTATCTAAATTTCCAATTCTTATTTGCACGTCAGCAGTGGTTATTAATTTTCCGTTCCTTTCTTTCTGTAGAAACTGCATAGCATCGCTTAATTCGGCATCGCTATCAGCGCTATACAATGCGCCGGCGTACACGACCTCACGCGCCAGAGATGCCGCTGCAGGAACCGCTTCTTTTTGAGCACAACCATTAAGCGTGATTAATAAGGTAAAAACGCCTAGCATTGTTTTGAGCGCATACATAAAAAACCACCTGTTTTAATCTATCTCTTTTCTTAAGGGTTATTTTTTGAACCATACCATGTTTTTGTGATATAGTTCCTTGTAATGAATAATACAGAAACTAACAAAATGCCCATTACAGTGGGTATCCCGATTTCATATTGGTTGAACAGCTTGTTAGCCGCCATGCCGGCAAACGCTATAATTATAAGCGGCCAATTGATACCTTTTGTACACTTTTGTCTTTTAAAGAAATAGTCAAGAAACACCATCATAAATACCGGTACAAACACCATGCCGATGGATGTCAGGAAATGCTCAATAAAGACAATAAAACGCTCCACAGGAAAAAATACGGCGGCAATCAAGGTAAAGGCGCCAATGATGGCAATGGGAAGCCGATCTTCCTTAGTTTTTATCAATTGCTTTGAAGAGACCGCTGCCGAATAAAGGGCGACAAAGTTCGTAGTTATGGTAGAAAGCAGTATCACTGCGCAGGCAGCATAACGGAATTTACTTGAGGCGATAAAACCAAATATATCGCTGCCGCTGGTAACGGCGATAAAAAGTCCGAGGCTGTACATCAGACAACTTCCCAGAAAATAACCGATAAAGGGCATGCCCACTGCGCATAGTTTGTTATCCGCTTTAGATGCATAGTCACCTACCAGGGGCAGCCACGAGACCGGCATGGCTATGGATAGTTCAATGCCTAAAACCATGCTCATAGTGCCGTGAAGAACCGGAGCTGCTGAACCATAACCTGCAGCTTCGATAAAGAACAGAACACAGATACCTGCGAGGAGCACAACCGCTATATCATTTATCCGGCCACCTGGACTGCCGAAGATGATTGCCCACAGTATCTGAAAAACAGACAGGATAAGGGTTATCGACCAAAAAGGCAGGACAGGAAAGACACCGTTAATCGCGCTTCCTGCCTGAACAACCAGAATTACTATCCAACCGACAAGCTGTACTAAATTGCAGATTGCCACGATTTTTCCCCCAAGAGCGCCGAAAGAAAACGCCACGCTATCCATAGCATTGATCTTTCGGGAAAAAGAAATATACGCGCCCAAGGCAAGAAGTACGGTTCCGATTATATGGCCGATAAGTATTGTAATAAGGCCGTTCTTAAACCCCAAGGGCGCAAGGAGACCTCCGGTAAATACTTCTGAAATAGAAATGGATGCCCCTATCCAGAGCAATAACATGGTGCTTTTCTTCACAATAAACCTCTGTATATATAATTTTTTATTTTTTGTCAAGTTGCTTAAGTGGTTTTTCTGTTGTGGATGCCTATGGCCACAAAGTATGATGAAAGGGTGAAGACAAAGAGGGCATGAAGCGATACTAAAAAATGATCGCCTTTGTATGGGGAAAGCGTATACCGAGGGGATTGATGGGAATAACTGCCGCTTACGGCATCGAATTCGGCGTGCGGTAAAGAAGGACCGGTTGTTTTTCAAAAAACGCGTTTACCATTGGAAAGCCTTTGAGATGGCATTTTTTTATATCAATTATGATTCCATTTAAACCATTTCATACTTTGTGGATAACCACCCATAATCCGCCATGGTCATCACGCTGATGTGCATGGGTTGTTCTTCCTTACAAGCCGATCTCTGCGGTAGCATAATTCCCGTTTCATACCTTCCCGTACTTCTTGCAGGTTCAAACCGGCATCAACATACGCCAAAGCCGCGTCCCGGTCCCGTATATGCCATTCCGCGTCAATGGCCAACGCCCTATAGGCAATAGCCTTTAGGTTATCCGGGCACGCCTCATGAGCCATCCTGATGAGTTGGAGGAGACGGCTCCGTCCTGCTTCGTAATGGTCTTGACGCATCATATCCAAGCCCATCACCAAGGCAGCCTTGGGATACTCCCGTGCTACAGCAACCTCCAAAAGCGTCCTTCCCGTTTCTTGGATTGCTTCTTCCCATACTGGCTGTCTGAGGGCTTCCCGCCAATGCAGGGCAAGATTTTCAAGATCACCGTGAAATTGTTCCACCCCTTTTATGGGCGCTTCGGCAATGTGAGCAAGAGCCGTAAAAATGGAGGCCAATCCCAGGATATCCCGCTGATTGTGATCGCACACCCTCAAAAGCGCTTCGGTTGCTCCGGTGTTCAGAAAGGAAAACCAAATCTCCGGGGCATGGGCGCCCGGCACATCCCCGGTCCGGTCCAGCCCCAGAATGGCGGTTTCAATTTCCCCCTGGGAACAGGTAGAGAGGCGCCGTTTCCACAAGCAGCGGGCGGGGTGGAGGAGATCCGCATGATAGTAGCGGGGCGGGGAAATCCCGTTCATGAGGCAGCGGTTCTTTAAAATCTGAGCATCAAAACACTTGCCGTTATAGGTAACCACGATGAGTGGGGGTGTACCAGCCCCCTCCGGCGAAGTGCCAGGCTGTAATTCCTGGAGCAGGGCTTCGAGGAAATCACTTTCCCCGGGATAATCCAGGAGCAGGTACTGATCGATTTTAAGTTGATACGGTTTAAGCCAGTGCTCCTCATGGCTTTTCCCGGTATTCACCAAACGGCCAAAGGCCGCGAGGAACGCTACGGTACCGGCTCCCCCGGAAAGACCGGTGGTCTCAAGATCGAAGAACAGCAGGTCATCGGGTTTCAGGAAATCTGATTCGAGGGAACCGGATTCCAAGGGACTATTCCGTACTCTATAAGAAAACAAATCCGGGATAAGTATCGGTAAAGACCGAGGCAGGGAAACCGGCAAAACCAGGGACCGGTCCAGTATTACCGACCGCGTAAGGGTTTGAAATCCTGCCGGAACCCAGCCGGGGATGGAACCTTGATCGCCCATTTCAGCAGAGCGGATAGTCTTATCAAGAGAATATCCCTGAGTAGCAGCACGCGTTGTTTCCGTTTCCTTGATTCGCCGCAAGCGATCCCGCAGATTCTGTCCCATATTGAAATACGAGGAATGGAAGAAGCATCTTCCCTCAGCCTTTGACCGCCCCCATGGTAAGTCCCTTCACCACGTACTTCTGGAAGATCATAGTCAGGATAATGGCGGGCATAACAATGGCCACCGCCGCTGCCATGACGCCCCCCCAATCGACTTCGGCGTAGGACATGAAGTTGTAAACCGCAATCGGAAGGGTGCGGGTCTTTTCCATGCTTAACACCTGGGAAAACATGAAGTTGTTCCAGGAAAAGATGAAACTCAAGGTCGTGGCCGTAACAACTCCGGGCATGGAAAGGGGCAGGACAATGGACCAGAAGGCCCGCTGGCGGGTGGCGCCATCCACCATGGCCGAATCTTCAAGCTCAATCGGAATGGATTCAAAGTAGGATGACATGATCCACACCACCACCGGCAGGGCGATCAACATGTGGGAGAGAATGAGGGCCGTATAGCTGTCCATGAGGTGCAGCCGGGAAAACACGATGTACCAGGGCATGAGAAAGGAGATACCCGGCATGAGCCGGGCCACGAGAATCACCATGAGGAGTTTCTTCTGCCTGAAACGGGCAATGGAATAGGCTGCCGGAAGACCGATGACCAGGGATAACACCACCGATGCAATACCGACCACACCTGAGTTCTTGAGGTAGAGCATAAAATTCTGTTCCGCAAACACCTTGTGGTAGTTTTGTGTGGTTGGGCTGAAGAAGAACTTCGGCGGCCAGGCGATGATGTCAACCTGGACCTTGAAAGAGGAGAGGAACATCCACAGGAAGGGGAAAAGCATGGGAACCACAATCACGAGGACGAGGATGGGGAACCCAATACGAAACCAAAGGGGCTTTTTCACGATATCTCCTACAGTTCAAAGTGCTTACGGACCTGCATGACCGCCATGCTGAATCCCAGGACGAGCAGGAAGAGAAAGACCAGGATTGAGGACGCCTGACCCAGGTTAAAGTATTCAAAACTGAACTTATACGCCATGATGTTGAGGGTTTCCGAGGCATAACCGGGGCCGCCCTGGGTCATGGCATAGATAATGTCGTAGGTTTTGAGGGCGTCCACCGACCGCAGGACCACCGCCGTGAGGATCGTCGGCATGATCATGGGGAGGGTAATGCGGAAGAAGGTCTGCCGCCCGTTTGCGCCATCCACCATGGCCGATTCATAAGGCTCACTAGAAAGCCCTGAAAGACCGGCAAGCACGATGAGGGCGATCATGGGGGTCCACTGCCATATATCCACAAGAATAAGGGAGGGCAGCACCGTCCTGCTTTCGGTAACCCAGCCGCTTTGGGGAAGACCAGCCACCTTGAGGATATAGTTAAGAAAGCCGATGGTGGGATCATAGAAGAGTTTCCAGACAATGCCGATGGCCACCGGGGTCGCCACCAGGGGCAGAAGGAGGATGAACTTCAAAAGCCCCTTCCCGGTAAACTCCCGGTTTAAGATCAGGGCAATGATGGTGCCAAGAACCGCCTCAAGGGCAATTGCCCCCAGGGTAAAGGCAAAGGTCCGCCCCACCGCAGCAAGGAAACGAGGCTCCTTGAGGATCTTGAGATAACCGGCAAAACCGGCAAAGCGCATGGGTCTGCCGGAGGTCAGGGACCAGTCGGTAAAACTGACGAACAGGGTATACCCAATAGGAAAGATCATCAGTAAGATAACAAACAGGATAGCCGGTAAAGGAAAGATATATTTAAAATTTCGTTCAACAAATCCGCTTTTGCCAACCACGATAGGGCCTTTTTTGATACGGGGGCCGCTTTGGATAAGGCCCCCGGAGAGGAAGAAAGCACCCGGAGGTGTTATTTGCCGTATTCGCCGTCGGCTTTAAGGAGTTCGTTCACCGCGTTGGCTTTTTCCGTGGCAAGGGCCTGGAGCCGGGCTGAGGTTCCCTTGGTGTTGATGGACTCAATGATGACTTCACCCATCAGGTCCCGGGCCTGACCAACGGCGCTCATGAAGGGCCGATCATAGGGATAGCCGTTCTTTGCCGC
>JAITNP010000180.1 GCA_031290455.1 Treponema sp.
AACGAAGCTGACATAACATTTACGATAAGCCAGATTGAAGTTGAATCGACCGAAGAAATCCTTGTGCGTAAAGATGAATTCCTCCAGGAGCTTGAAATCGAACGGCGCAGCCGTGACGCCGTGTTCTGCGCTATCATGATTACCGATGTTATCAAATTAACGAGCTACATGATGATAGTCGGTAAAAATGAATTCATGCAGGTGCTTGATTTACCCCCGAAAGGCCCCGGCGTTTTCTTCCTGCGCGGCATAGTTTCCCGCAAAAAACAACTCGTGCCGTTACTCACCGAGCAGGTTGAAAAACTACAAACAGCAGGGTAGCACGGCAAATAAAGCACGAACCAATGAACCCGATTTTTCAAAGACTGGCCCTGATTACCGGTGAAGACGCGCTCAGAACCCTATCAAAAACCAATGTGGCTGTTTTCGGCTTGGGCGGCGTGGGGAGCTGGTGCGCCGAGGCGCTTGTCCGTTCCGGCATAGAAAATATTACACTCGTTGACTCGGATACAGTATGCGTTACCAATATCAACAGGCAGGTAGAAGCGACAATAAAAACAATCGGGGAGTTTAAGGCTGATGTATTAAAGAGACGGCTTTTAGAAATAAATCCGCAGTGCGACATAACAGCATTGAATAAAGTTTTTTCCCGCGAAAAAAAAGACGAGTTTGATTTTATAAACTACGATTATATTATTGATGCCATCGACAGCTTAACATACAAATTAGATTTAATTGAAGAAGCGGCAGCGTCCGGTAAAACATTATTTTCCTGTATGGGCATGGCGCAAAAACTTGACCCGTCACAGATTCGTTGCGCGGATATATGGGAAAGTTCGGGTTGCCCACTCGCCCGATTGGTACGCGCAGGCTTACGAAAAAGAAATTTCCAGGGACACTTTACCGTTGTATACAGCAAAGAGCGCCTCCCCCGGCATGACGAAATAGCCGCCGCCTGCGGCACCCCGCTCTGCCTCTGTTCCTCAAAAACCATGTGCGGCGATGCCGCAAAAGAATGGTGTACATCAAAAAAAATTATCAACGGCAGCGCCGTCACAGTCACCGCAAGCGCCGGCATGATACTGGCAAGTCTTGTATTGCGGGATATTTGCCCGGCATGATGGCAACTACTTCACTATCCGCAGGGGCTGGTCGCCGTGGGCACCGATTACCCGCTCCCGTTTGGGGTCCACCAGCAGGTCCATGCCCTCCAGGGAAGCGCGCCGAAAAGCACCTCCGTTTCATTGGGTAGCACAAAGGCGTTGCAGCCGGTATTAGATGTGGCATACCACTTGCCGATGAATTCAACCGGAACAGTGCCATCGGACGGGATGGTGCCGGATTTAATAAAGGGTGATGAGGACGGCATATCGCTAAAATCCCCCGGCCCCCTGTCTACAAAAAAGGCGGCCCCCTCACGGGAGGCCGCCTTCCGCACCTTGCCGGGAGCCTCGCCAGCCCCGCTACTGCTTGATACCCTTGGATAAATCCAGGGTGATTTTGCCATCCTGAATCGGCACCGCCTTAAACTCGAAGAAGGAATGGACAACCGTCATCTGATTGTAGGGCTGGGGATATGTGAGTATGTCAACTATGATGTCTCTTGTGCCGCTTTGGGGAAAAGACCGGTAGTTGTAATATTCCTCCACAAAAAATTTTCCTGTTCCACCCCGCAATGATGAACTCGTAGGCGGCGACAAGTCCACCTCACAGGTTCCCTCGACGCCTTGGGCGACGACCTTGTTCATGACAAGGGGCACTTTCAGCTCGTAGTCGGGATGCCTAATGTATACAGTGGCCCCCGTATTCTCTGCGGACCTGAACTTGGCGGGAAGGTCGATGATGGTTACGAAACCGTGCGCAACCTGGTCATCCCACTTCAGCTCCTTCACGCCATCCTCGAACCGCACATTAGCGAAAACTAAATCGAAATCGGTATTTCCGAATATTCTATTGAGTTCTGCCGCCGTATCCCTTAATCTGAGGCAGACATTGGCGGTATCACTACCGAAGTAGCCGCCCTCCTTCCCATAGAGCGGCAACTTGAGTTCGCCATTCGTGATGGCCGTAGCGTGACCACGGGCGATCTCTTTTGGGGAAAAGACGACGAGCTGGCCCGCTTTTTTTTCGGGAGGGATGTACAAACTCGACATGACGAACTTGCCCTCATACTCCGACGGGATGCCGGTGATGGTAAAGGTTCCCGAAGGCCCTTCGGTTGGCCACGAGGCGCACCCGCTAAAAATACATGCCGCTAACAGGAGCGACAAACCGCATTTGGTTTGAAACACCCGTTTCAAACCGTTCTTAACCGGAAATTTCTTGTTTACCATTGTTTTTTCTCCTTACTTTGGCAACAAAGTTTTGTCATACGTTTGGTTTTATAAAACCCGCTGCGGATTTTATAGCGCATAACCTCTTAACACATCTTAACTTTTCTAATACATACCGTTATGTCATCTTTACCACCTCCCTTATTGCAAATGAGTAATGAGCAATGAGCAGAGGTTTTACTCCGCAAGCCTACAAGTTTGCCACGCGAGCGGACTTGTGTCTGTTTGGTTCGTTCTGAACTATCAGTACGTTCCCAAGTCATATCAGTATACCTCATAGCAAAATCCCTCACTTAAAAAATATTTCACGGAGCCAAATCTTCCATTCCTCATTGCTAATTCCTCATTGCTAATTCTTCATTGGTTCCGCCCTGCTTTGCTTCATTTCCACTTTCCTTTCAAAAACGCAATGTATAAGAGATCCCCACCTTGTTTCCGGCTAACACTGCGAGTTGCAGCCCGGACGGATCAAAACCGCTAGCGACCGCAGGAGCCGGTTTGTCATACATAGCGCTTCTGGCTATGTTAAAGATACCATTAGCAGTTAACAGGAGACCTCCAATCACCGTCATAGCGATACCACCGTTTAAGGTATCTTCATCATTGACCCACTCAGTAGTAGGAGGCTTATAATTATAAATGTCAGGATTACCAGGGGAAGTTTGTACCTCATAGAGCTCTGAGCCCTTGACTATATCGGCGACACCTGCAATTATCAGGATATATGCTAGAACACCGGCTCCCAGTTGAATACCCCCGCCAAAATTGTCTCCCATTATTACAAATGACCCGACACCGGGTAATATGGAGTTAATAGCCCATGTCCCGACTCTTTGACCGCCGGTGAAGTTTTCATTCACGGCGGGAGTGTTTGCTACCGCTTCGGAAAACATCTCCCTTTTACCGTTCTCGTATTTAATCTGGAATACATCAGATTTCAGGACGGTATAGAGAACCCCGTCTGGATTGCCGTGTTCTATATATTTTACTTCCTTGGGCCCTATTTCCTTTATTATGGCCTCAACCTCATCACCGTTTTTCATTACGATGATATCCTGACAAAATGCTGCCGTAGCACAGAGCGACATAATCGCTAAAAACAACATTTTTTTCATTGTTCTTTCACCTACCATTCTTTTCTTGTTTACCATTGTTTTTTCTCCTTTACTTTGGCAACAAAGTTTTGTCATGCGTTTGATTTTATAAAACCCCGGACAGGGTTTTATAGCGCATAACCTCTTAACACATCTTAACTTTTCCGATATACCGCTATGTCATATTTCCACCTCCCTTCCAATTAACAATTAACAGAGGTTTTACTACGCGAGCCTGCGAGATTGCCATGCGAGCGGGCTGCTTGCTGTTTGTTTCGCTCTGAATTATCAGAGTAGTCCCAAGTTATATCAGTATACCTCATAGCAAAATCCCTCACCTAAAAAAATATTTCACGGCAACCAAATCTTCACTTTCCTCTTTCCTCTTTCCTCTTTCCTAATCCTAATTCGACCTCACGGCAGCCAAATCTTCCATTCTTCATTCTTCATTCTTCATTCTTCATTCTTCATTCGTCATGTTCCGCTTATCGCAATTTGTCGGCACTATCAGATTTTGGCGGTGTTTTTGCCCACTGCTCTTGCCGCCAGAGTTTCTTTGCAAAATCAAGCACATTCCGCTGATTCTCACCTGAGAGTTTCGGAAAACTTTTTTGAAGCCGTTCCGCTTTTTCGCCTTTCTCCATAATTCATCCTAAATGCTCTATAATGAGTATTATTATTCATAAAATGAGTATTGTCAAGTAAAAATTTCATTTTTTGAGCAAAATTGATGAAATTTGCTTGAAAAATGAGCATAATTTTGGTATCCTTAGACAGGTAAAATGATAAATGACCGTAAATGAGCGTATAAAAGACTGTAGGCACGCTTTAAAGTTATCGCAACGGAAGTTTGCAAAGGGGGCCTATGTTTCGAATGGTTTTATTGCCGAGCTAGAGCTTGGACACGCGGAAGCAAACGAGCGCCTGATTCATCTTATCTCTACGGCTTACGGAGTGAACAAGGGGTGGTTGCTGACAGGCGAAGGGGCCATGTTCAACACGACGCCGGAGGAAAAGACCGAGCG
>JAITNP010000160.1 GCA_031290455.1 Treponema sp.
CCCCCTTGCAAAAAAGGATTAATCCCGCCGTAAGGCCATGGCATTGTACTGCGATTTACCGGTCTTTAAAGACACCTAGGATATTACGTTGCGGATATTTGACCCCGCATTTTTCCCGGGAATACAAACCGGGACTGTATCAAGCTGGTCCGCTACCGGAGAAACACCCTTAAGAAAACAAGCGGAAATACAATCTTTGAGAAACGACATAGCCGATCTCTTTTGCAATTTGCACGTTGTCGCCATGCTCCAAAACCGTTCATGCCATTAAGTACTACCTGGCGTATCCTTTGTTCCGCAGGATTATTTGTCGCAGGAATACCCCACGCGATAAACCCACGGTATTCTCCAGACCAGGGCTCTCACGGAAAAACCGTATCTCCCCTATCCAACATTCGCTCGTATGAGGAACTCTCCCTACGCACCAGAAGAAGCTTGTCCGCGGATTAACGCGGATTAACGCTGCCAATCCGCGAAAATCCGCGTAATCCCTGGGCCTTTTTTTTATTTTTTGTAATCATGGGTACCATGAGTTATACCCTATTCATTTTATTTGTCGATGCTTAATCTCCAGGCTCACGTGCAATGCTATCCAGCAAAACACTGCTCCCATCCAGCCCTTCAAATCCTCTCTTGTCCTGGTCTTCCATCCTTTGGTATAATAATCAAGTATGGAGTTAACGCAAGAATTTATCAATGGCCTCCAGGTCAACGAAGTGAGTCTGATGAAGCGTATCGCCGAAGCCCTGAGTATCAATCTTGGGTACGTGTCGGCGGCTATTAGCTTGTTGAGTGAGGGAAGTACGGTTCCCTTTATCGCCCGGTACCGGAAGGAAAAGACCGGGAGCCTGGATGAGGTACAGGTCCGGGACGTGGATCATCTCTTTTCCAGCGGAAAGAACCTGGAAACCCGGCGGATTGAGATTGTCCGGGGCATCTTTGAACAGGGGAAGCTGACGGAACCGCTCTACGATAACATCCTAAAGGCCGCCACCCTGGCGGAACTTGAGGATATCTACGCCCCTTATAAGCGAAAGAAAAAAACCAGGGGCATGATAGCCTGTGAAAAGGGCCTTGAGCTGCTGGCAGATGCTCTGCTGGCATTAGAGGCCCCGGCCCTGCTCCGTAAAGCTGCGGAATTCATCATTGAAAACCCGGAGCATCCTGAACTTTCGGTTGCCTCGGTGGAAGACGCCCTCCAGGGGGCCATGGATATAATCGCCGAGCGGGTCTCTCAAGACCCTGAAAACCGGGGGAAGATCAAGTCCTTCTACCGTGCCGATGGGCGCATCATCGTTAAGGGGGTTGGGGATGAGGATGCCAAGAAGACCTCCACCTATCTTATGTACTGGGACTATACCGAGCCCCTCTCTCAGATAAAACCCCACCGGATATTGGCGATAAACCGAGGCGAACGGGAGCATATCCTCCATCCGACCATTGATGTGGATGAAAACACCGCGGTGGAACTGCTGCAAGCACGGTATGTCATCTATAATGAGTACCACCGCACGGCCATCGAAGACGGCCTGAAACGGCTCTTGTCCCCGGCGGTGATCCGGGAAATCCGGGGGGACCAGAGCGACGCCGCCGACGATCACGGCATCTCGGTGTTCAGCCAGAACCTCAAGAACCTCCTCATGCAGCAGCCCATCAAGGGGACCAGGGTCCTCGGGGTTGACCCCGGCATCAGGACTGGGACTAAGTGCGCCTTCCTGGATGATACGGGGAAATACCTGAGCAATTTTGTCATCTATAACCACAAGCTTGAGGAGGCCAAACGGCTCATCCTCGAAGGGGTTAAGCGTTACGATATCCAGCTCATCGCCGTGGGGAACGGCACGGGTACCCGGGATGTCCAGGAAATCATCACCCAGGTAATAGCCGAAAACAACCTGGAGGTCCTCTACACCGTGGTGGATGAAGACGGCGCGTCGGTCTATTCCGCCAGCGACATTGCCCGGGAGGAATTCCCCGACCTTGACTTGACTATCCGGGGGGCCATTTCCATAGGCCGCCGCCTCCAGGACCCCCTGGCGGAACTGGTCAAGATAGACCCCAAGTCCATTGGGGTGGGGCTTTATCAGCATGACATCAATCAGAAGAAACTTTCCGAAACCTTGGATGAGGTGGTCTCCTCGGTGGTGAACAATGTGGGGGTCAACCTTAACACCGCCAGCGCCTCCTTGCTCCGGTACGTGTCGGGGATCAACAGTTCCCTTGCCCGGAAGATTGTGAAGTACCGGGACGAGAAGGGCAAGATCGCCAGTCGGGAGGAGCTTACCGCCGTTCCCGGCATGGGACCCAAGAGTTTTGAACAATCCGCGGGGTTCCTCAAGATCCCTGAAAGCACGGATTCCCTGGACAATACCTGGGTTCACCCGGAAAATTACGAGATTGCCCGGATCATCCGCACCACGATTGGGGAGGGGACGAACACCACCACCGGAAACCTGAGTTCCGAAGAGCGCCGGGGCCTTAAAGAAAAGTACGGCGTGGGGGACACCACCATCAACGACATTGTGGAGGAGTTAAAGAAACCGAACCGGGACCCCCGCGAGGGGTATCCCAAGCCCATCATGCAGAAAGGGGTGGTTGTTTTTGAGGACCTTAAGGAAGGGATGCTGATCACCGGGAAGATCAAGAACGTCGTTGACTTCGGCGCCTTCGTTGACCTGGGGATCAAGGAAACCGCCCTGGTCCACATTTCGGAGTTGAGCGACCACTTTGTGAAAGACCCCATGGACGCGGTGAAGGTGGGAGATGTGCTGGAATTCCGGGTCATCAATCTGGATCAAGACCGGCGGCGTATCGGACTTTCCCGAAGAACCAATCCCGGATCGGGCGCTCCTGACCAGAGCGGCCATACCCCGGCTGCTTCCCCGGGGATTCCGGTTTCTGGGGGGACCCATCAGTCCCCGGCTGCAGTTTCCTCCACCACCGCTCCCCAGGACAGCGGAAAGCCTGAAGCAAAGAAACGGGCAGTATTAGTTAAGAAGCGGGTTGCCGAAAAAACAGTCCCGGTACAGGATTCCCCCCGGCCTGCTCAGAGTAATCAACGAAACCGATACTCCCAGGAAAAAAAGGAGCCTGAGGATGACGGCACCATGTACAATCCCTTTGCCGAGGCTTTTAGGAAAATACAGGAGCAGAAGCCGGGCAAAAAGTAGTATGCTTTCATTACCGGTATTTTGAACGCGGCTACACCCTAAGAAAAGAGGAATTTGATTGCTGAGTTTATATCCCGTACTGCGATGGAGGCTTCAGCCCTTGAGGTGTCCGGCGTTGCGGCATGGGTACCACTCCGGCGTTCATGGGGATCCGGCGTATCCGCTCGGGGGCCAAGGAAGGTTTCAAACCCAAGGCTCCGGCTGGTTTTAATCCGTCCGGGAAGCCGTTTTACGGACCGTACTTCCCCGGCCAGGGATACCTCTCCGGCTATGGCGGTCCTGACCGGCAAGGAACGGCCAATTCTTGCAGAGTAGAGGGCGCAGGCTAGGGCAAGTTCTACCCCTACTTCGGCGATCCTAATACCCCCGGCCACATTGACATAGAGGTCATGATCCGAAAGCCGCAGGTTCAGGTGTTTTTCCAAGGTCGCGGCTATCCGTGATACCCGGGCGGAGTCGATGCAGTCGGAAAACACCCGGCTCATGGCGCCCTTGGCGGGAATCGTCAAAGCCTGGATTTCCACGAGAAGGGCCCGGGACCCCTCCAGCACCGCAGCGGTGGCGATCCCCGGGGGTAGCGCTCCATCCCGGCGAACCAGGAACAGCAGGGACGGGTCCGCTTCCATGGTAAGGCCCCGTTCATCCATGGTGAATATCCCTATTTCATCCACCGAACCGAACCGGTTCTTTGCCCCTCGGAGGAATCGGCTGTCCCCATCGTTCTGTTCAAAGTAGAGTACCGTATCCACCATGTGTTCCAGGGTTTTTGGCCCCGCGATGACCCCGTCTTTGGTAACATGAGCCACCAGGAACAGTGCGGCATCGTGTTCCTTTACCCAGGAAATGAGTTCATAGGAACAGTACTTCATTTGATTCACCGTGCCGGGCATGATGCCCGCTTCATCGGTATGCACGGTCTGGATGGAATCCACCATAATGATCACCGGCTTTACCGCTTCCAGGATAGTCATGATATCTTCGAGTCTCCCGGAACAGCACAGCTCGATCCGGTCCCCTTTGATGCCGAGCCGGTCCGCCCGCATCTTCACCTGTCCCGGGGATTCCTCCCCCGAGACGTAGAGGATCCGCCCCCTGGTTTCCGCGGCAGCAGCGGCCTGGAGGAGCAGGGTGGATTTGCCTATCCCCGGCTCGCCTCCCACGAGAATGGTGGACCGTTTCATGATACCGCCCCCCAGCACCCGGTCAAGCTCGCCGATGCCGCTGGGAATACGGCTGCCTTCCTGTGAATCTATGGCAGACAAGGGCCAGGACTGGGGCAGGGCCGATCCCCCATTCCCGGACACGCTGGCATGTGCTTTGACCGTACCCCGGCCGGATAGGGCGGTTTCGGTAAGGGTGTTCCATTCTCCACATTCGGGGCAGCGCCCCAGCCACTTAGGTTCCTCATGGCCGCAGGAGGAACAGGTAAAGACAACGCTTTTCTGCTTTTTCATGGGGACGCCCTCATGAGTCTTTCCCGTAACACCCGTATCTGCCTACCAACCTCCTCTGGCGCCGGTCCCCCGGGAAGGTTCCGGGCTTTTACACAAGCCGCAGGAGTGATGGCGTCATAGATATCCGCCTCAAAGCGTTCCGACCGAGTCTTGAGTTCCTCAAGGGCCCGTTCAGCAATGCTCCGCTGCCCGGCGGCTACGCAGTCCCGGACCACCAGGGCCGCTACCTCGTGGGCTGTGCGGAAGGGAAGCCCCTTGCGGACCAGGTACTCCGCCGCGTCGGTGGCTTCGAGGAAGCCCCCGGTACAGGCGGCTTCCATGCGGTCGGTATTAAAGGTCGCGCTTGCCATCATCCCCCGGAACATGCGGAGGCAGGAGCGGACCGTATCAAGGCTGTCAAAGAGGGCTTCCTTGTCTTCCTGGAGGTCCTTGTCGTAGGAGTATGGCAGGCCCTTGAGGAGGGTGAGGAGGCACACAAGGTTCCCGGTGGTCCGGCCCGACTTACCCCGGATGAGTTCGGCAAAATCGGGATTCTTCTTCTGGGGCATGATGGAAGAACCGGTACTCCAGGATTCCGCCAAATTGATAAACTTAAACTCCTCGCTGGCCCAGATGACCACATCCTCAGAAAACCGGGAAAGATGGGTCATGATAATGGAGCAGGCGGCAGCAAGTTCCAAGGCAAAGTCCCGATCCGCCACAGAATCCATGGAGTTGAGGGTCGGTCCTGAAAATCCCAGCGCCATTGCGGTTGCCTCCCGATCCAGGGGAAGCCCCGTACCTGCCAAGGCCCCAGCGCCCAGGGGACATTCGTCCAACCGTTTAAAGGTGTCGGTGAAGCGGCCCCGATCCCGCTCAAGACCGGCGCACCAGGCAACCAGGTGATGCCCCAGCGTTACCGGCTGTGCCCGTTGCAGATGAGTATAACCAGGCATGATGGTCTCCGTGTGGGTTTCAGCCTGGTCCAGAAGCGTCTTGATGGTTTCGACCAGCGCGGCGCACAAGCGCGGCACTACCCCTTTGAGGTACAGCCTGAGATCAAGGGCCACCTGATCGTTACGGCTGCGGCCCGCATGGACCATACGACCCACATCACCCAGGCGTTCGGTTAAGACCCCTTCAATAAAGGAATGAATATCTTCGGCAGCCATATCAATGGCAAGCGCTCCCGATTCCAATTCTTCCGCCATGCGGGCCAATTCCGCGTCCAGCCTGGCCGCAGTATCCGCTCCGATGATGCCCTGCTTTCCCAGCATGGCCGCATGTGCCCGGCTCCCCTGGATATCCTCCTGGGCGAGCCGCTGGTCCACGGTGATAGATGCCTGGAACGCAAAGGCTTCAGCTTCAGGCTTTTCCGCAAGCCGCCCCGCCCAGAGCACCGGGGCGCTCTTATGCTGGTTTTTTTTCAGATCCTTCAAATCACCCGTTAACAAGTTAAATCCCTCCGGTCCCTCATCAGTTTACCCCTTTCTTCCACAGGTTACAATGCAATGGTTTGGGCGGTGGTAACCGGTGTCCCCTCGCTGGACTGCCCCGCAAGGCCGCTGCTGCCCTCGATCTCCATTGATATCCCGAAGTGAAGTCCCACCCCCGCTTGACAAGATATAAATCCTTCCATAGAGTTAATTACTGATATGGAGACGTGGTTGGAGAAAGAGACGGCACTGATTGAGGCTATCCTGTACCTTGAAACGGAGCCTCTGGAAGAGGCTGCTATTTCCCGTATTTCCGGGCTTGCAAAGGATGTGGTGGCCAGGGTCTTGGAAGCCTTAGGAAGCCGTTACGCCCAGGAAGATTCTGGCGTGGAACTTACCCGGGTTGGCGGGGGGATCATGATCGCCCCTAAAAAGGAATACTGGGATAACCTCAAGGAACGGTACGGCAAAAAGAATGAGTCCCGGCTTTCCCGGGCCGCCATGGAAACCCTTTCCATCATTGCCTATTCCCAGCCCATCACCCGCAGCGAGGTCGAAGCGATCCGGGGTGTGCAGGCCGATACGATGATACGCCTCCTCGTGGAAAAAACCCTTATCCGGGAAGTGGGGAAAAAGGACGTACCCGGCAAACCAACCCAATACGGTACCACCAGGGAATTTCTGCGTTTCTTCCGGCTGGAAAGCATTGCGGAGCTTCCCAAACTCAA
>JAITNP010000219.1 GCA_031290455.1 Treponema sp.
ATTCTTCCCTCGTCTTCCAAAGGCCGCTCAGGGGCATCATCCACATTCCCGCCATTGCCCTTGAGGGAAGCCCATCCGCTTTTAATAATGTCTGCTCGGCAATGCAGGTATTCTCCTTCAAAAAAGAACGGGTACAATATACGGACCTGCGTGTTATGATTATTCCCGCCAGAAATTTTTGTCGTTCAGGCCACACTGTACCGGTTGTGTCTGATGTCTGAAATTCCAGACCTACAAAGTCCTTTACTTTATTGTCTTTAACTGAGGCAATTACATAATCAACACTACCACCAGGGATTGATAATTCCGGTACAACATGAATATCATTCCCCGGTTGATGCAAGTGCAACAAATGTATACAGTCAATAAATACTTTCCTGTTTTGCAATAAACGATTGGGACAAATAATTATTGGCTGATTATTAATTCCATATCGTACTGTACATGTACCAATAGCTGTATCAGGCTGACTTTTTCTAACCTTGTAACATGATCTGTTTGAATATGGACACCATTACTTAGAGATAATATTTTCCCAGTCAATATTTTTAGTACTTGTATTATTTCCAAATAGTTCTACAACTTTATACATTATATTGCCTCAAATAAAAAGGGAGAATAGAATCTCTGATTTGCAATAATAATATATTCCTCTGAAATATCAATACCTATAGATTTCCTTCCAAATGAATATGCTACAGCAACACTTGTTCCTGTTCCAACGAATGGATCCAAGACAATACCATATGGAAAAGGGGTTCATGGATATTTCCTAATTTATCGTTTGAATTATCCATTCCACCTTTAACCTTATTCCATATAACTTCATTGCGCAGAACCCAACCTTGTTCATCAATCATTTTTATAGCGATTCTCCAAGGAATTCCCAAAAGAGATTTATTTTTATATGTATCTCCAATATTAAGCCAGAACGAGCCTTCTTGTTTAAGTATCCGCTTTATTTCATCAATAATTTCCAGTAAATTATTAATAAAACTTGAATATTCATTTTCTAAACCTATTCCTCCATTAGTATATTCTCTTTTTCCCCAATATGGCGGACTTGTAATAACCATATCTATAGAATTCTGAGGGATTTTCCGCAAAATTTCCAAGCAATCACCGCATAACAGAAAAGGGTGTATACTTTTCTGCAACAAATATTCATTGATTGTCATACTTAAAAATAGTATATATTAGTTTAGGTCTATGTGCTTGTCTATGATCTGTTGCAGCGTAAACTCGTAGGTTCCGGGAAGCAGATGTTCTGCCAGATTGATGTTTAAAAACAGGCCCGGTGTTCCGTTGGTCGTCTTGTAATGTGCCATAATGCCACGATTATAGCCTGTTTACGGCTTGTTTGTCCAGGGTTTTTCTGCAACCTCGTTAAACGAAGTTTTTTTTGCCCCCATACCACCCAGTCGCCCACCGACATGGACCTCTCCCGCGCAAGCGGGTTCTTGCGGGCGTGTGTTTATGCTTTTACTATTAATATTATATTATTTTCTTTAATGATTTATATACTATTATTTCCAATAAATATTTTAAACTATATTATTTAGTCCATGATTTTTACAAATAAAAAAGCGCTTTCAAGATTGTTGTCGTGAAAACGCTTTACCAATTATTGTTTTATACGCTTACAATTAGGGGAAAGAGTGACTTATAACGCCAAATTTGATGACTGTCACCGGTCAGCATATTTTATATGCTCCCTATTTGTTTCCCTATTGGTCATATACCCTCCCGGTATTCGGTTCGACTAAACGCCAGATCTCATTTGCTGGATAATCTTCCCATGTATGGATTCCATTTCCATCATTGGCATTAAAATTTTGTGTGGCAAAAAACCTGCCATGGGTCGTCATTATCTTGTACAAACCGGCGGATACTTTTACCAGTTTGAACTTTTGAGCCCCAGTGCCATTTCTGTCCCAAAGTTGTACCTTAACCCCATTTCCATTGTTATTGCCATCTATATCGACATAATGACCGTCCTGAGCAATGATATTAAACCAGCCGTCGCTCGCGTCGGCAAAACGGTACAGTCTATCCATGTCTGTCATTCGGTCATATCTATACAGCAAAAGTTGTTGACCGTTGCGCATAGAACTGCCCGCAGGGTAAGACCCTGAAATATCCCAATATCCCAAGGGACTTCCCGCCGGTGCATTCGCGCTTTGAATATGCCAATACCCCTGTGTTACCACTCCGGTTATTGTTGGCGCAGATGCCGCTACACGTTTACGCAGATCGCCCATATTCGCTTCCGCCGCTATGCTGATGCGCCGCGTCTGCGCCGCTGGGGCCGCCGTTACCCCGTCTATGCTCGCTACTCGCAAGCTTAACGGGTCGGTTGCCACATTCGCGTCCACGCCTTGAAAACTCAGCGATTGCCACTCGCCGCCCAACGGACGCACCGCAAATGTCTTGTCGCGGGGGTTTACGCTATACCCGTAGGGCAGGGTAACGGCTACCCGCCCTATCACGCGCCGGGATGCGTTCAGCAGTTCAACCGTGAGATTTACATTTCCACTCTTGCCGACAAATGGAGTCGTTTGCGATATGCTTTCCGATGGCCAGTTCAGCTTCCATCGTTCGACGCGTCCGGTCTCGTCCAAGCCGCTCTTCACCGCGTTGACCACGTTTTGTAAAATCTCAAAATACTTATCGTCCGCGTAGAAGCCAAGCTCAAAACCGATGTCCAGCGTCTCTTTGTTCCAGTCAATCTCGCCGGGCTGTAACTCGGCGGAATAGACCAGATTATATGGCGTGGGGTCGCGCAAGTATTTAGTGAAGAACTGTTCGCACTCGGTCAGCCGCTCTATCCATTGCTTGCGCCACTGTATCTCGCTGCGGACATTTGCACCGAGGTTTTCGCTTGCAAGATCAGTGTTCACAACGCTCAGGCGGCTTTCGGCTTCCGCGAAGGTCGGGTCATAGTCCACGGCTTGGAAGTAATAGGCGAGCGCCTCAACGACTGTGCCGCTCTTCTGTGCCGCAATGCCTTTGGATAAGGCGGTTTCTGCCTGTACCTGCCGCGTGTCCGTGGCGGCGGTCAAGTCGTGTTTGCCCTTGTCCGTCAACTGAACGCCCAATTGTCCGAGTAAATCTGCCGCTGCAGTGTTTATGGCGGAGAGGTTCTCCAGCGCGGCGGGGGCGCAGGACGTTGGTCCGTAAGAGACGAGGCGTTTGCCCGCTTCCGCGTCTGACACGGAAAACTCCAGCATAAACGAACCATTGGGTGTCTTGGTGATAGTTCCTATCAAGATATGGCGGGCGTTGGTGAGCTTGCCGATACTGATGTAGTCGGCATCCGAGTAATTGCCGGACGTGGACTGGGTTTGTTCAGCCAATATCTTGTCGAGGTTTTGCCGGTCAACGATGCTGATTGCCGAATAGCGGTTGAAGGTAGTGTTGAACACACCCTGCACGAGGGGTAAAATCCAGCGGTCGCTGTCGGCAAGCCCTTTGCCGGTTGGTTCAAGTACGGCAAGAGTGATGCCCTTCCCGCCGTCTCCGATGTAATAGCCCTGGGCGAAGCCAACCGCCGCCGCCAAAAACATCATCATAAAAATAAAAGTCTTCTTCATCTTCCTGTCCTTCTTCCCAAAAGATTGTCATGCCACATCATTAACGAAGCGGCGGCAGTCTGCTCAGAGAATAAATCTAAATTTTTAGCAAAAGTCTGTTTGTTTAACATTCCTTTTATTTTATACCTTAGTTTCAAAAATAATACAATAAATGAATATTTTATCTTGGTGTAATAATGGGATATTTGTCAATATCTTTTATCCATATTTTTTATTTTATTTACAAAAAAGGGTGGTGATCTACAAAGTATGCTGAGTAATTCCTTATAATATATAGAATTAGCATGAATTTATGATTAACTTGATTGTCTAATGTTCCGATCGAGAATACCTAATTCCTTATATAGCAAGGAATTAGAAAAATTCTAATGAGTGGACAAAAATCCATTTTAGTTAGATTTGTAACGTAATTCTATATCTTAATAAGGAATTAGCGAGCATACGTTGTAGATCACCACCCCGAATTGAAGGCGATCCCTTGTTATCTCTCTATAAGTGTGATATACTATATCTTCAAGAGCTATGAGAATAACCGAAGATGAAAGAAAGGTTTTGATTGATGCGGTGCATAAGGTGGATGCTGATGCCCAGATATGGCTGTTCGGTTCCAGGGTTGATGACACGAAGAAAGGCGGCGATATTGATATTGCCATACTTTCCCGAAGACTTGACCGGTTGGGTCGGATGAGCATACGCAGGAGCGTTACTGACCGGTTGGGAGAACGGCAGATAGATATAGTCGTTTCCGCAGATGGTTCAGAACCATTTTTCCGTTTGGCCATAGAAACCGGGGTACTCATTGATGGGTGATACGGCCCTGAAAGTTCTTAAAACTAATCTTGAAAATCTTTCTTCAAGTTTGGTCTGGTTACAGCGTTCCTATGATCGCTGTATGTTGATTGGTATTAAAGCTGAATATGCGGAAGACGAATTTGACCAATTTGAAAACCTTGCTTCCCGATATGCACGGACGGTAGATCTGTTGGTTAATAAAAGTCTTCGAAGCATAGATGTCGTTGAATTTATTGATGGGGGCAGTATCATTGATGCTGCAAACCGGGCGGAAAAGCGGGGAATTGTCGATTCTGTTTCAGAATTAAGGGACCTCAAGGACCTTAGAAATGAGATTGCCCATGAATATGAAACTGATGATCTTCCAAAGTTTTTTGGACTGATACTTGAAGCGGTACCGCGGCTCTTTGTGGTTGCGGATCATATTAAGGAATATTGTAGAAGGTATGATGAAAATTGTAATTAAGGCTCCTGCGGTTCTTATCGCGGCGGCAATCTGGTTCCTCTCGTCTCAAAGCGTCCTTCCCCAGCCCAAGGGTATCCTGGGCTTCGATAAGGTCCAGCATTTGATTGCCTATGCGGTACTTGCGGGGACCATCGGGGTATGGTTTTCCATGGACCAATGGAAAAACCGCGTATACAGGACGGTGCTGCTGGTTATTGTCATTGCTTCGGCCTATGGGGTCAGTGATGAGATACACCAGTCCTTTGTGCCCGGGAGGGATTGTAATGTGTGGGACTGGATCGCCGATACCCTGGGCGCGGTACTTGGGGCGGTGGCAGTGATGTTTGCAGCCCGCAACAGCAGGCAAAAAGTTTAAAAGCTGGAGGTTGTATGAAAGGAATCATCCTTGCCGGAGGAGCCGGAACCCGGCTCTATCCCATTACCCGGGCCGTATCAAAGCAGATACTCCCCCTTTACGATAAGCCCATGGTCTATTATCCCTTGTCGGTCCTGATGCTGGCCGGTATCCGGGAGGTGCTTATCATTTCCACCCCCCGGGACCTTCCGCTGTTTAAGGAGCTTTTCGGGTCCGGAGACTGGCTGGGGATGCGCTTTGCCTACCAGGTCCAGGAAAGCCCCCGAGGGCTTGCGGATGCGTTCATTGTGGGTGCTTCTTTTATCGGCGCTGATGCCTGCGCCCTGGTGCTGGGGGACAATGTGTTTTATGGCCGAGGGTTCAGCCGGACCCTGGGGAGCGCGGTTTCCCACATTAATCAGCACGGCGGGGGCGCTATTTTCGGCTACTATGTGAAGGACCCCACCGCTTATGGCGTCGTGGACTTTGATACCCAGGGCAAGGCCCTTTCGATAGAGGAAAAGCCCTCCCAGCCTAAGTCCCACTATGCGGTGCCGGGGCTTTATTTCTATGATAGTGATGTGGTGGCCATCGCAAAAAACATCAAGCCCTCCGCTCGCGGGGAAATTGAGATAACCACGGTGAATACGACCTACCTGGAACAGGACCGCTTAACCGTCGAGGTGCTGGGCCGGGGCATGGCATGGCTCGATACCGGTACTTATGACGGGCTTTTGGAGGCTGCCAACTTCATCGCGACCATACAGAAGCGGCAGGGGATGTATGTTTCCTGTATCGAGGAAATCGCATATACCAACGGCTGGATATCACGGGAAGGGCTTTTGAAGCTGGCCGGATCCTATAAAACCGAATACGGCGACTATTTAACCTATATTGCGGAGAGCACCTGAATGGCCTTTGAATTTGAACCCGGTCCCATTGCGGGGCTGTATGAGATACGGCCAAAGGTTTTTGGGGACCCCCGGGGTTATTTTTTTGAATCCTACTCGGAACGGGATTTTCAGGCAGCGGGATTATCCATGCATTTCGTTCAGGATAACCAATCCTGTTCGGTGAAAGGGGTACTCCGGGGCCTCCACTTTCAGAAACACCATCCCCAGGGCAAATTGGTCCGGGTTATCGAGGGTGAGGTCTTTGACGTGGCTGTGGATATTAGGCCCGATTCGCCCAGCCGGGGTACCTGGCATGGGGTGGTTTTACGGGGTGAAACCCAGAACCAGTTTTGGGTACCCCCTGGCTTTGCCCACGGTTTTCTGGTATTGAGTAAACGTGCGGTGTTTGCCTACAAGTGCACCGACTTTTATCATCCTGAAGATGAGGGGGGGATCGTCTGGAACGATCCCGCCATCGGTATTGTCTGGCCGAATCTGGGGATGGAATATATGCTATCTGAAAAGGATAAAAAATTGCCGGAGTTTTCCCTATGATTTGGCTTATCGGTAACAAGGGTATGCTGGGAACCGAACTTGCCCTGCGCTTTGAAGCACAGCACATCCCCTATATCGGCACGGACCGGGAGGTTGATATTACCAACCCCGCTGCGCTTGCCGCCTTTGCAACGCACCAGGGTACTGGGGTCATCACCTGGATCGTAAACTGCGCCGCCTATACCGCAGTGGACAAGGCCGAAGATGCCCCTGCGGTGTGCCGCCGTCTGAACGCCATTGGTCCTGCCAACATTGCCGCAGCCGCCCGGAGCATCGGCGCCCGGCTGCTGCATATTTCCACTGACTATGTCTTTAATGGAACCGGGAACCGCCCCTACCGGGAGGATGATCCCACGGACCCCATCGGAGTATACGGCTTAACCAAACGGGACGGGGAACGCACGGTCTTTGAAAACAACGACAGGTCCTACATAATCCGTACCGCCTGGCTGTACGGTAAACATGGCAACAATTTTGTACACACCATGCTCAGGCTCATGCAGGAGCGGGACACCCTTTTGGTGGTACATGACCAGCGGGGAAGCCCCACCTGGGCCGGCGATCTGGCTCAGACGGTACTTACCCTGATTACGACGGTGGACGCCGGCACGGTCATTCCCTATGGGATATATCATTACACCAATGAAGGGAACATCACCTGGTTTGATTTTGCCCAAGAGATTTACACCCAGGGGCGCCGTTTAGGACTCTTAACCACGGACTGCACCATTAACCCCTGTACCAGTGATGAGTTCCCGGCCAAGGTAAAACGGCCCCATTATTCGGTGTTAGATAAGACCAAGATTAAGACCGCCCTAGGGCTTGAGATTCCGGCATGGAATGTAAGCTTGGAAGCGTTTTTGAAGCTTGGAGAGGGGAAGCGCAAGACAGTTTGACCGTTACGCTACAATTCAAATTCGAAAGTCTGCTATAACCATCAGGGGTATGGGGAGGCTCTTCGGATACGCTTCCTCCACAGGATGATAAGGAGTGTCATGTCTTTGTGTATCCTCTCTTCCTGAATATTTCTTTTTGCCGTTTAATTTCTGCGGCCAAGTCTTCGTTTTATCGGTTTCATCATGCGACCAACTCAAAAGCGCGGATTTTTGATGGATTTCCTCTGGTTGAACAGACGCTGTTTGGGCATCAATCTGCTCCTGCTCCACAATACGCCTGCCAATGAACCAGGTTGCTTCTACTTGCGCGAAATTAACCGACGCATACACCGTTGATCGCGTATTCCAGATTATCTGCTTGAGTTGTTTTATAAAATCCTGTTCATCAGTTTTTGTCATTTTTTTTCCTTGACTAAAAACAACGTCTCTCGGTGCCTTCACCAACAGCATAAGATATTCCATGGGCAATGTCCAGCCTATGGCCGAATATCAGAACGCCGGCAGTACCTGTAGAGAATTGACGCATACATTGAAAGGATTGGTATAGGTATGGTATCTTAGCATTATGCGTAACTTGAAAAATATCCTGGTTACCGGTGGCGCAGGCTTCATCGGGTGTAACTTTATCCGCCTGCTGCTGGAACAGGAACCGGCCTTTACCGGCCGTATCATTAATCTTGACGCCCTGACTTATGCGGGAAACATCGCAAGCCTTGCGGACCTTGCAGGGCAATTCGGCGGTACGCGGTATTGCTTTGAACATGGCGATATCTGCGACCGGGGTTTTGTTGACGCCCTCTTTAAAAAGTATGGGGTCGATACGGTGGTCCATTTTGCCGCGGAAAGCCATGTGGACCGTTCCATTTATGGTCCGGAAACGTTCATCAAGACCAATGTGATGGGTACCTTCACCCTGCTTGACGCGGCGCGAAACGCCTGGAAACAAGGGGATGGTTCAATCCGGGATGATGTGCTGTTTCACCATATCAGTACCGACGAAGTATACGGCTCCCTGGGGGAAACCGGCGCCTTTTCGGAGACCTCACCCTACGATCCCCGGTCCCCCTATTCGGCGGGCAAGGCTTCAAGCGATCACCTGGTAATGGCCTATCATCATACCTATGGACTGCCCATCACCCTTTCCAATTGCTCGAATAACTACGGCCCCTATCAGTTTCCAGAAAAACTCATCCCCCTGATGATCCTCAATATCGTTGAAGGAAAGCCCCTGCCCGTATACGGGGACGGGAGGAATATCCGGGACTGGGTCTATGTGGAGGACCATAACCGTGGGGTGTGGACCATCCTGCATACTGGGGTGACCGGCGAGAAGTACAACATCGGCGGGGAGAACGAGTGGGAGAATATCCGGCTGCTCCATACCTTGATTGACCTGGTATCGAAAAAGGCGGGGCTTGATCCTGAAAAGGCCCGGGGTACCATCACCTTTGTCAAGGACCGGCCCGGCCATGACCGGCGCTACGCCATTGACTGTTCCAAGATAAAGCGGGAACTCGGTTGGACCAGGAAGGTAGGTTTCGAGGAAGGGCTTGCAAAGACCGTGGACTGGTATCTGGCGAACACCTCGTGGGTTGACGGGATACGGAGCGGAGAGTACCAGCGCTGGGTTGAGCAGAATTACGGAGAACGGAGATGAATCCCAAGGGCTTTTAAAAAAGCCCGGAAACCCGGCACCCCATAGGACGTACAGGACACCGCGCTCCCGGGCTAGAATGGAGAGAGGGTGCATTGCTTTTTAAAAGGATTGCCGAGAGAGGTGGCGGCAATCCTTGAGTAATGTACCTCTTTCAAAAATTAGTTTTAATTAACATAATTAGATTATACTAACATATTAGATAAAGTCAAGAGAAAAAAGCCCTGAGGAGACAAAATTAATCAAATGGTACATGTTGGATATTGTATTGGGGGAAAAATGCATGATCCGGGCTGCCTATCGAAAAATATCCTATTGACAAAACAAAAAATCTCCGCTACATTAAAAACAACCAGTTATATGAAGTGGCCGGGTATCGGGATGAATCCTGACAATTTTTCT
>JAITNP010000247.1 GCA_031290455.1 Treponema sp.
CCGAAGGGTACCATAACCGGGATGCGGCGTTGAACTACCTCCGTTCCATTCTCAAGGCTTCTGTCTCCGATGATGAAGCGTCGATCTATACTATCCGGCTGCTCATGGAATCCAATCGGATCGAGGAGCAGAACGAAGACCGGACCTTGCTCCGGCGTTTATTAAGCACGGCGGCGCCAGCAAGCGTGATAAGTGTTTGGTTCGTCTGGTGCGGGCTTTTTAAGGGAACGCAAAGCGTGCCTGTCACCATTGTCGCCGCCCTGCGTGGGGAATTCCTGGAAAATGACCTCACGCGGAGGCGAAACAAAGAAAGCGCATATACTAAAACATCAGGCGGCGTTCATGTAGTAACGCCACAACGGTGACTTTTTTATTAGTGGGTAGTGTTGGGGGCATCTTGCGCCACGCCATGAACGGTTTACTGCGTCAACGTCCTGTCGGACGCGGCGGTTGGGCAGGGTATGCCTTACGGTATCTCTTATCGTATCCAGAGAACAGAAAGCTGTTCCGGCTGTTCTACCGCCTCAATCTCGTGGTCTTTGGTTACCAAGATGGAACGCGACCACCATGCGGTAGCACAGGCGTACGAATCAGCCAAGGACATTGCGTAAAAAGCCTTAAAAAAAGAGGCTTTTTGAAAAACCGGTTCTGTAATGACGTTGATTATCCTGATAGGATAGGAAAGAATCCTTTTAAGAATAATTTCCGCTTCTTCCTTGCCCAAGTCGTGCAAATAGCCATAATACACTTCCGTCAAATTGATAATACTCATATTAAGCCACGCATCTCCTGCTACGGCTTTCTGTATGAGATCGTCAACCATGTCGGCGCCGGGTTCTTTGTTGATAAGCGCAATCAAAGCGCAAGCGTCGAGGGTGTAGTCCATAAATCCCGTTTTTCCTCTGCCCGCCGTTCTTCCAAAAGCCGTTCCACCGTGAATGCCGAGCCTTCGGCAATGCCGAGCAATGGCTCAAGAGGCTCTGTAGACGGGTTTTCAAAAACAGACCGGTTCAGGCACATTTTGTTAAGCGACTCCCTGAAATGTCGTGCGTCAAGCCGGTCTTCCAGTTCTTTATCTTTGCACCGCTGTTCGAGGAAGTCATCACTGGTCGCGGTACAACCCATTCGTTTGGCAAGGCTACAGCACTCTTCTATGGCCGCCCTTTGCCCTTCGGTCAGACGGTGGCGAGGGACGGCTTCGGCCTCCACAACGGGAGACAGGGCATTAATAACAACTTTTCCGCTCGCACCCGCCCATTCAGGGGGGATGTCTAGGTGAATCCAGCCATTAGCCGGAATCTCAATAGTTTGTTCAATCGTCATAGTAAATCTAGTTTACTTGTTTTTTATCTTAATTGTCAAGGAGAATAAAAAAAATGTGTGATTCACAAGTGATAATTTCACCCCCTCGGGTATATTAGGAGGCATGAAATACATGATGAGCAAGGCAGAGTTGGGGAAGTTAGCCCTGATACAAGGGCAGTAGAGTTTTATAATTATGTTCATTTTTCTATAGTATCTCTTTCTGCCTTTTTTGTCATCTACTAGAGCATACTTTCTGGATCACCTCCGGCGCCATGACCGAAACGCAAAAGGCCGCGTCCGCGCCATCCGGCAATGCTGATTGCCTGGGGTGGTTTTAGTAAGGCAAGATGCAGGGGCTTAGTCCCCCGGCCTCGCGAAATATTTTACGTCAGGAGGGAATATTTTGTTTGAGTTAATCAATTTATCGAGGCTAATGGTTCTACTTGCTACAAATAGTGGTTTGCTTACTGCTATAATTGCGTTATTTTCTTTTATGTATACTTCAAAAAAACAGAGAGAAATAGAGAAAAATAGTATGTACCAGCAATTAGAATTTGCATCTATTGATTTTTTTAGATGGGAATCATTACATAGAGAGACATTATTAAGAATTAGAAAAAAATATCCAGATAAAATTTGGTCTGACATAAAAATAAACTATTTATCTGAATGTAGAATAATTATAGAATATGCAATTGAATATTCAAGGAATATATTTATGTGCGAAATATGCAAAAAATATAGCTTAAATGTATAAAATAAAAGCATAATCGCACGCCTTGACCTATAAGGACTATGCGGCGTGAGAGCTTGCGCTGGAGGAACGTTTGAACTGATAGTCAAGACCTTGCTCATGGTACCATTCTTTTTATCACCGATGAAGAAAATCCACTACAGGCGGTTCATGGCACGTGATAAACCGCCCGTCCGTTGCTATGTTTAGTTACCCGCCCTTCGCATCCCCTTGAGCCGCCCGATGACCACCTCACCCACCACGGCAATATCCTCTGCGGTAAAGGCGGATATGAAGTTATCATCGAAGAGCATCTGTGAGGAGGGGGGGAACTCCTCGTCCCCGGCCCAGAGTAACAGGCTCATGTACAGGCCACTCATAAATTCAAAGCGGTACCCCGCATCTCCCTTTCCCAGAGGTTCGGCGCGGAGGCTCTTGGTTTCCTCCATGATCCGCCGTAAAGCCGCCGGATCATTGCCGAAAGTGTAGGCGAAACGCTTAAGACAGCGCCCCTCGAAGTTGCGATAATACACCTCACCCCAGGGGATATCATGGTAAGAAAGCTGCTTCCCCTGGGACTCACCATAGTTACCCTCACAGAGGTAACGGAGGAGGAGAATGTTTTCAGCGGCGCTTTGCACGATGGTCCCGGACCTATCCTGGATCTGGAAATCCGGGAATGTTACAAGGTATTCCGTACCCATGAGCCGCAATGCAAAGACCGATTCCGCCGGGTCAAAAGAAAGACCACAGCGCTGGGCAATGGCTTCGGGTTCAAGGGTTTTATAGATGCCCCGGTAATGGGTAAGGGGCACCTCGTCTTTCTGGTTTCTTCTATCCTGATGATTGATATTATCCATGATGCTCAAATAACACTCCGTTAGTATGGGGCAGGAAACAGGCCGCCACGAATTCGTCCATGTAACCGGGATGGGAGGAAAGTTCAAGGTAGGTCATCCCCCGGCTGATTTCCGTAATCTTTTCGCAGACTTTCCGGGAATTCACCATGGCATAGGCCCCGGTCAGGGAGGTATTGCCGATATAGTGGTATTTCTCCACCGGAAGATTCGGGAGCATACCGATACGGATAGCCCTTTCAATGTTGATACCGCTGCCGATGCCGCCGGCAACGTAGACATCCTCCAGGGTGTCCATACTAAAGTCCACCATAACGAGCATGCTCCTGATGGCGGAGAAAATCGCGGCCTTGGCACGGATGAAGTTATCGATGTCCACATCGCTCAAGGCAAGGTCCCGTCCGCTGGCGGTTTCCTCGGCAAAAGCCACCACATAGCTGCCGATACCCCATACATCCTGGCGGACCCGCTTCCCTTCCCGGATGAACTGCCCCTTGGCGTTGATGATGCCGCAGCGGAACAGTTCCCCGATGATATCGATAAGTCCGGAACCGCAGATACCCACTGGTTTTTGACCCGCAGGGCCAATGATTGTTGGATGAGGCTCCATGGTTTCTTCATCAATAGCGCAGGCTTCAATGGCGCCGTCGGTGGCCCGCATACCGCAACTGATGTCTCCCCCTTCAAAGGCAGGCCCGGCGGAACAGGCGCAGGAGATGAGAAATTCGCGGTTTCCAAAGACCAATTCTCCGTTGGTTCCCAGGTCTATGAAGAGGGAGAAGGAGGTTTTTTTGAAGATCATCGAAGAAAAGACCCCGGCGGTGATGTCACCCCCCACGTAACTGCCGATGTTGGGGGCCAGCACCACTTCCGCATCAGGATGCACCCCAATACCAAGGTCAGCCCCCCGGAGCGAACCGGCCTGAAAAAAAGCCGGCACATAGGGTTCAAGCCGCAGATAATCCGCCGGGATGCCGGTGAATAAGTGACTCATGGTGGTGTTCCCCGCCACGGTTACCCGGTAGATTTGTTCCGGCTGGAGGCCCGCCGTATGACAAACCCCCTTGATGAGGGGTACGATACATTCATCCACCACCGCCGTGCGCAGCCGTTCACGACCGCCGGGCCGGGTACTCTGTATGATACGGCTGATCACATCCGCCCCATAGCGGATCTGACCGTTCCCCGAAGAACCCGCGGCGAGCAGCGCCCCGGTTTTAAGGTCCGTCAACACCATGACCACGGTGGTGGTCCCGATATCAATGGCAAGACCAGCGATTCCCCCGCCATTTTCCCCCAGGGGCATCACATCCAGGATGCGGTTCTCGGCGCCGTCCTCTTGTCGCAGGACACAAATACATGAAAAATCCGATTCCCGCAAAACCTTGGGCAGCTTTCGCTGGGCGAAGAAGCTGATGCCCGCCGCTTTGCCGGTTTGCGCCGCGATGGTCCAGAGCAGCCGCTCCTGGTCCGCCATGGCATCGTCCAAAGCCGGCTGCTTGAGATGAACCGTTACCAGCTCAAGTCCACTATCTCCATGGAAGCCCATATCCTCAAGTTCTTGCTGCAACGCCTCAAAAGCCGCCCGTTCCCGGCTTTCACTGAGGGCCGTTACCTTCATGCGGCTTTTATATGCCTGAGCAACGTCAGGTACCTGGACAATGAGTTCCGACACCGCCTTGACCGCGCAGGCCAAGCGCCAGCCCTCCACATATTCCTCAGGGGATATATGTCGCTCGTTTCCCCCTTCCGCATTTCCTGAAAGGAGCTTTACCCTGCATTTTCCGCAGGTTCCATTCCCCGAACAGGGGGCATCTATGGCTACATTTGCTTTTTTTGCCGTTTCCAGCAGGGACTCGCCGGGAGGAGCAAAGACAACTACCTCCTCACCGCCGCTTACTTTAAAGATTACCTTATAGTTATTAACTTCCATAATTAACAGTATCTTATTAAATCCCGTTTTATTTCAAGGGTATTTAGCCTTGAGCAGGGCGAGGGCATTAAAATTATTCCCGGGAAAAAGGAAACTTGGCATGAATTTTGTAAGGTAGCGGTAATAACCAAACAGAGCGCATAAACTATCCTGCCCCTGATGGACTATTTCAAAGCAATTCAAAACCCCCGCATTGAGCGCAAAAAGCTCTATCCCCGCACCTTCTTGCGGCTCACGGCTGAGGGTACTCAAGCTGATACCACTTATGAAGCAGAGGTAAGACGGAATAAGGGGCAGCGCACAGAGGGATAAAAACGAAAGCAGCCCCGTTGCAAAGGTGAGGAAAAACGATAAATTATCAAGCATAGATTTAGTATACCGGTATTTAAACGCTTTTTCATAGTTGTTTTTATGGTATTATAGTAAATTATTTCCCTGAATACAATTTTAAGCGGAGGATAAAGTGCATGGAGCAGACGAAGGTAAATGCTTTGTTTTCAACACTGGTGAAATCATCGTACCGGCGCCGCCGGTCCAGTACATCAGGAGAACACGCTCTGCGTTCTTGAGCTGATTTGTGTATAGTGCGTACATAATCACGCTCTCCCAGATAGATGATAAAATCCACGATATTATACAAGTGTTGTTTAAGTTCTTTAGCGTGTTGGGTAAACTGGGTGAGCTGTACGTTGGTGCTTTGATACCATCCCGTAACGCTGTCTTTGCGGTAAAGCCCAAGGCAGAAAGCCGGGATATGTCGTACAGTTTGCGTGGAGTTCCGTTGGGTTTTGCAGTATCCCAGGTAATACGGCAGACTGCATCGGGTAATTGCTGACCGGTCAGCAGTTCTTGTTCGTACACCACCGCATCGGCCAGATCATC
>JAITNP010000036.1 GCA_031290455.1 Treponema sp.
AAGATGAAGACCGGCGCCGGTTATGTACGGCTGCCAAAAGTCCATACTGATTGCTTCCACAGCCTCCTTTTGCCCCTCCGTAAGGCATGTATACACCTCATTTACCGCCTTTTCGTCTCGGTTCTCCACGACGTCGAGCACGCGCTTCCCCTCGGTATCTGTCAATACCTGAACATAACTTTGTCCCGCGTGAAAATTCTTTTCGTCCACACCACGATATTTTATCGGCTCCTCTTTTCGCCTGGACAGTCCACGCGCTACCGTCTGTTCCATTATCCCGTTCATTTCATCCCAACTGATACTTAAATATTCCGCCGCCTTGCTCTTGTTTTGCGTGGACTTTTGCAAGCATATCGCACGCCGTTCAAACAGCCTGGTGAACCGGCTCAGGCTTTCAGCCCACGGCACTTCCATCGTCCGTATTCCATGTTCGGAACAATTACTGCGCGGCATCCGGCAATGTATATATGTTTTGTAGGCGCAACGGTCCAAATGCCGCCACGCACGATCTTCACGTTGATCGTAAAGCGCGCAGGCTTTCTTGCATTCGGGGCATTCGCCTTCCGTCTCTTTGGGGTATTCAAGATATACGTGTATCTCGCCTTTTACGTCATCCACGTTTATCTTCCCGATGTGCCATGGGCCTACTATCCCCAAAATCTTCTCGTATAACGCTTTGGATCCATCTGTCTATTTTACCCCTTTTTCCATTATTTCACAAGAGAGCCGGAAGAGCCACTATTAGAGGAGAAACCGTAAAGTTAAGAATGAAACCAAAGAATGCTGTGTGTTCTTTGCGAAAACTTGGCGTACTTTGTGGTAAATTCTTCAGTTTTCTTTGAACGACTGAATAAATATAACTAACCTTTAGACAACGATTTACCGATTTTTTAGACTATCCAGTTGCTTGTAAGTCGCCGCGCAAAGACGCAGGGTAACTTACAGGCAACGACATCGCCATTAATAGGTTAAATAGTTAAAAAGCCCGGACCACACGAACACAATGCTTAGTACTCTTACTGTCGGCGTTCTGCTTACCAGTGACGAACCCCTGATACCACGCCCCCGTAGCCTGCGAGGAGGAAGACCAGTAATCACTCTTCTGGAAATTGCCTAAGCCTCGTCTATGAAGATTTTCGTACATACGGTTAAGTTCATCCTTGTTCGGCAAGCGCCAATCAGTATACTCGCCGATATTCAAGCTATCGCAATATGCTATCGCATCGTACCAGTCTAACTCTTTTTCAACCGGCGCCGTAAAAAACAATTGCCAAATCGCATCAATCACATCAACCGCATCGTAGTCTAACTCTTTTTCACCGTCCTTCGGCGCCGCTTCTAAATACCGCCAACCGTTAAAGTAAAGATACTGATCGGCAAAAACTATACCACCCGCAGGCCCTCTATCTCCTATTTTATAGCGGACATCATTTTTTGTATATTCATCGATAGGCATAATACTTATCCGTTTGTTCTGTGACGCGATTTGCGTTGGTACTCCATTAATACCCGCTATCTCGAAGTTCAGTTTATCAGTTATATCATCAGCCTTTACACCGGAAAACGTTACGTTTTTATTGCTATCTTCAATAAGCGTTATGACAAGCGAGCTGCTTGAAGAACCAAGCTGCCATCCATAAGGCAACATGGCATTTTGTCTGCCTATAACCTTTCCATTTTCGTTGAGCAGTTCCACACTAACATTGAATGTCTCATTCCGCCTTACAAACGGTGAAGTACTGGACACGCTCTTTGAGGGCCAGTTCAACCCCCAGTCTTTGGTTCTTCCGGTAGCCTCTAATCCTTTCCGTACTTGATTTATCACATTCTCCGGTACAGCAAACCATGAACGATTTGAAATCAAATATATTTTAATACCGGTAATATCCACCGTTTCTTTTTCATAGTTAACGTTACCCTGTTTCAAATCCGTGGAGTAAACGAGCGTGTAGGGCGGCTCTTTCATATGGTTGGCGAAATACTGTTCTGCTTCCGTCAGCCGAGCTACCCAATCCTTGCGCCACTGAATATCGTTGCGGACATCGGCGCCCATATTACCGCTTGAAATATTCGCGGAAAGTACATTGAGCCGGCTCGCGGCTTCGGCTAAAGAGGGGTCGTAATTCACCGCTTGATAATAGTAGGAGAGCGCTTCAACCACCGTACCGTTTTTCTGCGCGGTCAGCGCCTTGGACAGCGCGGTTTCAGCGTTTACCGAAGCGGTGTTGACAGTGGCGCTCAATTCCTGTTTGCCTGCGTCGGTGAGCTGAACACCCAACTGCGCCAGCAAGTCCGCCGTGGCTTCCTTGACCGCCGAGAGATTTTCTAACACGAGGGACGACACAGGCTTGGGCGGATAGGAAGCTTTACGCTCCCCAGACTCCGCGTCGGAGATCGAAAGTTCCAATATATAATTGCTTGCAGTTTTGGTGATTGAGCCTGAGAGAATATAGCGGGCATTGGTAAGGTGTCCAATACTGATGTAGTCTGCCTCCGAATAGTCCCCTGACAGTGATTGGGACTGTTCCACAAGGATCTTGTCGAGGTTCTGCCGGTCGATAATAGTCATCGCCGAATACTTGTTAAAGTCGCCGGTGATTGATCCCTGCACGAGGGGCAGAAGGTAGTGTTCAGCGTCCGTGAGTTCCTTGCCGGTCGGTTCAAGCACCGCGAGGGTAAATCCTTTGCCGCCGTCGCCGGTAAAATAAACGGGTTTTGGCGGGGTTGTTGGAGCAGACGCACTTGGCGGCTGGTGATCCGGTGAGTTTGATTTAGCCGGTTCTGCTCCACTGCCGCATCCTGCAAACAAACAAATAAACCCCAAAAGACCAAAAATATTAATTTTCTTCATATTACTATCCTTCTTAAACCGATTGCGTGTAACGTCCGCCGACGGATTTTATCAACACCCATACGGATGTTTCTTTTACAACCTCATAAGAGGCGCAAAATGCTACAGAGATGCTCCTCACATAAACTATATCCATCGCCTTATCAAGGCATGAAAATACGAAAACCGCCTGTACCGGTAAGCATGAAAAAGACAAGAGATATACACAAATAATAAGAACGGTGGATCGATTGTTAACGCACGGGGGGGGGCAACAGGACAGACTTATCCCCTCCAACAGGCACATTGTATCGCGCTTCTTGAGAAGTCTATAATCGACACCATGCGGTATTTTCTTACAATGCATTGTTATTATGATAGCCATGATACAAAATTGTGTCAAGCGTTTTTTTAAATTCCTTCAATTCGAAACATACTTTTTATCCGGGATAATCTCCGGTTTTATCTTGTTTCGTTATACCCGCTCCCGCAGGATGATCCGCATCCCCGCAAGTTCCTCATCGGAACCGCCCCGGATCGCGTGAACCTCGGTAAAGGAGCCGTTGCTGATGCCGGTCCTGACCATGATAAGGTCCAGTTTACCTGCGTCGTTGATGAACCAGAGGGGCCGGGGCGGGTTGCTGGAACCGTCTCCCTGCCGGGAAGCGGAAGCGCCGGTGTTTAGCCTCCCGGCGTTCTGCCTACTCCCCGAGGACCCGCCGGGAAATCCTCCGGCCCCGGGACCGCCCATACGTCCCCCTTGGGGCATCACGAGACCCGCGATACCGTTGTTGGCCGAACCATTTCCCTCTGGGGCATTTTGACGGGCCCGCTGGGCCTCGGTGCGGGCTTCAACTGCGGTTTGCCGCTGTTCTTCGCTCATATTCCGGAGGCCCGCATTGAAAACCATATCCGCGATTGCTTCGGCGCTCAACTGCGGAGGCTGGTATCGAAGGGCGCCGTTGGGTATCAGCAGGATATTCTCCCGCCGCTCTTCGATGAATTCCACAGCGCAGGTCATCCCGGGCAGGAGGGAACCATCCCGGTTATCCACGCTGATGATCACCGTATAGGAGACCACATTGTCCGCGATGACAGGCATGAGCCGTTTACTTTCTACTACCCCTGAGAAATTTTTTCCCGGCAGCGCCTCCAGGGTGAAGCGCACCTCCTGACCTTCCTGGATGGCGGCGATATCCAGTTCCCCCACCCCGGTTTCAATCTGCATCTCGTCGAGGTTTTCCGCCAAGGTGAAGATGCTCGCGGAATTGCTGCTTGAGCTATCCACCACCGTATCCCCTTCGTTGATGTTCCGTTCCAGCACAATACCGTTGATGGGGGAGGTGATGAAAGCGTATTGGTTGATCTCGGTTTCTATGACCCGCAGGCTCGCCTCTGCGGCGGAAAGCTCCGCTGCCTGAATGTCCAGGGTGGTCTTGCCGGTTTTGAATTCATATTCGGAGATGAGGTTCTTTTCCGCCAGTTTCTGCTGATTGTTGTAGTTGATGAGCTGCAATTCGTAGTTGGCCCTCGACTTCACCACCGAGGCAAGCTGCTGTTCCCGCTGGAGCCTGAGCATGTCAGTGTTGAGTTCCGCCAGGACATCCCCTTTGTAGATGGTATCGTTATAATCCACATGGATACGTTCAACCTTGCCACTCATCCGGGGGAGCACATTCACCGTAGAAACCGGCTTGAGGGAACCACTGGAAGAGACGGTTTTTTCGATGGTTCCCCGTGCGATGGTGGTATATTCGTAGGTCCCAGTACCTCTCCCGGCTTTCGTCCCCCTGGCGGCGCTGTTTCTAAGGCCACAGCCCCCCACCGTAAGGACGGTACACAAGATAAGCATAAGGACCCCTGAGATTTTCATGCGGTACATCTCCATGCCTAATCAGGCAACGCCAAGGCCAGTACCTCCTCAAACCGTTCCACTGGGTGAAACTCCATGCCCTTCTTCACATGATCGGGGATATCGTCTAAATCCCGCAGATTCTGCTTGGGGATGATGATATGCCTGGCCCGGTTGCGCCGGGCGGCAATGGTCTTTTCCTTAAGCCCGCCGATGGGGAGGACTTGGCCAGTGAGACTGAGTTCGCCGGTCATCACCAGTTTGTCGATGATGGTTTTATTCCGTATCAGGGAGAGGAGCGCCGTGGCCATGGTGATACCCGCAGAGGGACCGTCCTTGGGGGTGGCCCCTTCGGGGATGTGCAGGTGGATATGGTTCTTCTCAAACCAGGATGCCTCAATGCCGTACTGTTCTGTCCCCAGTTTCCGAGCTAAGGTCATGGCAATCGCGGCGGATTCTTTCATGATATCCCCCATCTTGCCAGTTAAGGTGAACCCCTCTTTACCGGGGATGGAGATGGCCTCGATCATCAGGGTATCTCCCCCCATGCTGGTCCAGGCAAGCCCCACGGACATGCCGGGGCGATCCGCTTTCTTGACATCCCCCTCGGGGAAAATGGGCTTCCCCAGGTGCTTTTCGATGAGCTTTTTATCAATGATGAATTTTTCAGTGATGATGTCCTCTTCGCTTACCGCCTTCTTGATAACAACCGCTTCACGTACCGTGTCTTGGGCAGGCTTTTTAGCCTCCTCATGGGTTTCGATGATCTGTTTCGCCAGCTTTCGGTGGATCTTGTCCAGGTTCTTCTCAAAATTACGAACCCCCGCCTCCCGTGCGTAGCCATTGGCAATGTGGAGCAGTGATTCCTTGGTGTATTTTACCTGGCTCTTTTTGAGGCCATTTTTCTCAAGGCTCTTGGGCACCAGGTAATGCTTGGCGATCTCCAGTTTTTCCGTATCAATGTACCCGGGAAGCTGGATAATCTCCATGCGGTCCAGGAGGGG
>JAITNP010000205.1 GCA_031290455.1 Treponema sp.
CCCCGCCACCCGCCCCGCGGGCCCGCCCTGGGATTACCCGCTTCCCCAACGGGGTTTTAGGGAAAATCAGGGGCGATTCCTAAACAAGTCGCCACTCCCCGTTCTCTGCCGGGGATGCCTCCATGTATAGGGATATTGACAGGCCGCACCGTTCCATCGGGGTACTGCAATGCCAGGGATGTGGAACCACCCCCATCAAAATTGATCCCATCGGTGGCGCCCAATTGTTTTAAAATGACGCCGATCTCGGATTCGGTGGCCCCTATACTGCCGGCTCGCCTGCCGTCAATAACCAGCAGGTAGAGGGTTACGCCATCTCCGGATAATCCAGCGGCGCTTCGGGGATACCGCACCTGCCCCCGTTCAGCCAGGGCTGCTTCGGTGAGCATACCATCCCGTAATACCGCATAGAACCCGCCCACGGCATGCATGATCCTGCTTGACCCATTACGTTCTGATTCGATAGTGGCTGACAATGCAGCCTGGCTGAGGATTACGGCCTTTCCCCCTGGATAAAAGACCAGCGCATCATACTGAGGGCAGGGAAGGGCAACCATGGTTCCCGCTGAAACGGTTATCCCGACAATACTCCGTTCTTCCCCTTCTTTTGTAGAGGCGGGCCTAAAGGGATTCGTGTTTATCCCTGCAAGACAATCATAACGCCGGACAAAGCTGCTCACCGTGGTACTGGGGATGATACCTTCCCGGATAACCCCGTCAACCGGCGCTCTTTCGCTTACCACTATCCGCAGGGTAGGCTCGGTCAGATCGATCCGCAAAGCCCAAAGCCGCAGCCTCGGTTTCCGGATACTCCCCTCAAAATACGCAATCCCCGGACATATATCCTGAGCAAAAGACACCCATTGAGGAATAAGATCCTCCGGAACATAGGCATTGACTATCGGGGTTTCGGGAACTGTGGTAAGGGGAGAAAGGCTCGAACAGGCAAGAACCGTAATAAACCATACACCGAACAGTCCCCATAACGGTATTTGATTTTTATTAATAATCAGCTCTGCCCTTGCGGGACTTCTTAAGCAGTTTCCGCTGAATCGCCTTTTTTTTCCGGTTAAGAATAGTCGAGGGCTTTTCATAATATTCCCGCTTTTTAAATTCCCTGATGATGCCTTCTTTTTCCACCATACGTTTAAAACGTTTGATGGCTTTTTCCAGCATCTCGTTATCATCTACAATGATATGCGCCAAAAAATCACCTCCTTTCCGCGCCCGGTTAATGTACAGGAATAAGTTTACTCACAATAGCGTCTTTGTCAAGGATAGCATGGGCAACACAGGCATCGGGATCGGTGTTTTCCCCAGCTACCCGGATTTCCCAATGCAGATGAGGACCGGTGGCCAGGCCCGTGGACCCGGATTGACCCACCAGATCACCACCAAGCACCAGGGACCCTTCCGATACCGCTATCTTATCCAGGTGATAATAGAGGGAATAGACCCCGGGGAGGTGTTCGATGATCACCGAATTACCCGTAACAATCCGGGAACGGGCCAGAACCACTTTTCCCGGGGCGCAGGCCCTTACCTCGGTCCCCGTGGGAACCCCATAATCAATGCCCGCGTGGATCGAGGTGTCCCTGGAACCATCCACATATTTAAAGACCCGACGGTCCCCGAAAAAGCTGGTCCTCCTGGTGGAGGTAACCGGCGACTTGAAGGATTCTGCGGTATACACCTCGGTCCCGGTACGGGAGAGGATGGCCCATAAGGTATTGGCCTCCGCGGTTTTTTTCGGATCCGGCAGGGTACGGAGATTCGTATTGTCTTGATCCAGGGCGATTTCTTCGGAGACAAAATCCCTGCTGCCTATGGTAATGTTCATGGTTCCCATACTTCCGGATCCGCTCTCGACGCTGATGACCGCGGAACCTGGTCGTGCGGTAGAAGGAACCGCCAGAATCGCGGCCATAAGGGATGTCCCGTCCTTATCCGTGGTCAGGTTGAAAAAGGAGGCCCTGCTCAGTCGCTGCCCTTGGGCATTGAGAAGTACTACCCTAAGATTGGTATCCCTTGCGGTGGCAGCCATCATAGCCAGCCCGACGGTTACCGGGTCTCCGGGCCGGGGATCTTCGGGAATAGCCGCGAGCCGTATCCCTCCATCCTGGGCGAACCCCAGGATGCTCATAGCAACCCACAAGACCGGAATCAGGAAAATCCGCGCCCTTTGCCGGCGCCTTGCATCTGGATACGAACTCATTACACCGTTTGCTCCAAAAATCATAGGATAGTATAGATTATAAAAGCTCACGCTGCAATCCCATTATATTCAAAACATAGTCATACCCCACCATAAGGGCGCTGATTATCTGGCCACGATCGCAATCGCATATTCCGAATTGAAGCACCATACTTGACTACCTCCAAAATATGAACTATATTAAACTTGTTGAAACCGCACAGTTTCGGCCTACCTACGCAACGGAGGGCAGTTAAGTCTGTGGAGAGACGTAAGACCGGGGGAGTAAGGCGTTGTGAGGGACCCAAGCCACAAGCTCCTGTCTTGAGGCGTGGGTGTAGTTGACTAAGTTCACAAGGACGCTGGGATGACATCTCTTGAAATGCAGAGGATACCCTCCATAAAATTGGTTACCGCTGAAACTGCCCGGATGCTTGATGCAGCGGCTTCCGCAGTCTGGGGTCTGCATCCTTTTGCCTTGGTGGAGGCCGCAGGTCGTGGGTGTGCCCAGGTGTTCGCCGAATCTTTCCCCGGGTTTTTTGTCCCTGCGTTGCGGGTCATGGTTTTCGCTGGTTCCGGGAATAACGGTGCCGACGCCATGGTCATGCTCAGAGCCATGATTTTGAGGGGCCACGTTTCTATTTCCCGGTCGGTGGTGGTGATAAATCATTCCACCGATGCAGATATAATGGCAAACAATCCCCGCGCCGGGGCGCTTCGTTCCCTCATAAAAATGGGGGTCCCGGTCTTAGCCTGGAAGGACGCAAGGAGTTCCCCCGGTATCTTTTCACCCACAGAGGGTGCGGCGCTTCCGTATCCCCTCACCCAGGCGGATATCATCATCGACGGGATTGCAGGTACCGGTCTTAAAGGGCCCCTCCGGGATGAGGCGTCGGACATGGTGGCATGCCTCAATCAGGTCACGGTGGCGGTCCAGTCTGCTGAAGGGACCACCCTCCAGCGGCCCTGTATCGTGTCCATTGATGTTCCCTCGGGGAATGGCGATCTTTGGGAGCCGGGCATGCCTATCCTGAAGGCGGATGTAACCTTGGCCATTGAGCCGGTGAAGGCGGCCCTTTATCACCCGGCGGCCCGGCCCTGGGCCGGAACCATCCAGGTAGTCGGGGAAGTGTTTCCCAAGGCCCTGATTGATGCTTTTGAAGGGGCGGAACTGCTCAATTGGGAGTGCGTACACCGCCGGATTCCCCGGATCCGGGGGGATACCTATAAACACCAACGAGGGGTGGTAGAGATATGGGCTGGTTCCACGGGCAGCGCCGGAGCCGCCCGTATTGCCGCCAGGGGGAGTCAGGCGGCCGGGGCAGGACTGGTGCGGCTCATGGTCGATGCCCCCTTGTATCCCATCCTTGGGGCTTCCGCAGGGGGTGTCATGGTTGTTCCGGTGGACACCGGGAACAGGGCCGATGGTACCGGCGCCGGACCAAAAGAGCGGTTTCATCCCGATGCGGTACTCCTCGGTCCTGGATGGGGAACCCTGGAGGATAGGGCTTTCCCCTTACACAAGGCCCTGGATCGGGAAGCCCAGGGAACCCCTCTTATCCTTGATGCGGACGCTATTGTCCTGGCAAAGGACTGTGTTTTCCACGGAAACGCCATCCTTACCCCCCATCCGGGAGAATTCACCGCGCTGACCGGCATTTCCAAGAAAGCAGTGCTTGCCCATCCCGGCCCGATACTCACCCAAGTAGCCCGGGAAAAAAGGGCGGTCATCTTATTCAAGAGCCATGTGCTCATCATCGCCGCTGAGGATGGACGGCTGGGTATGGTTGACGGTATGGCCCCGGGTTTAGCCGCCGGAGGCACCGGGGACCTCCTGGCAGGGCTGTGCGCCGCTATCGCCGCGAGGATGAACCGGAACGCCCAAGGGTTTGATGGATATACCTGTGCTATTGCCGCGGCAACGCTGCTCATTGCAACAGGAACGTCCCTGACCTTTACCGATCCCTTGGAATTGGCGGATAAGGCGGCGGCAATTGCCGGAGCCGCATGGCTATAGGAGGTTCCCATAGATACGGATAAGCCCACCGCAAATAAACCGGTTGAACAGGATCTGGTCTTCTATTATTCCCGCGCCCATCGGCTTGAACGGGCTTCCCCGGCAGTATGGGCGCTTAATAGCAATACCCCCGGTAAACGGCCAGGGTTATTAAAAACTCTGACCGCCACCAAGTCCCATGCCTTTCTGTTTGTTTCGATTATAACCCTGAGTATCTTTATAAGCATGGTATCCATCCTGAGTTCCAGGAAAGATACCCTCACCCTGGGAGGGAATACCATGACGGTCTCGGCCATGGGCTTTGAGGACGCTACCTTTGTGGTGATCAAGAAAACAATCAAAACAAAGCCATTCGAAAGAGATGCTACCGCATATACCGGCATGGTAGACCTCGCGGTCAGCACGGCACTATCGGCTGAGGAAAAGAAGGCCGGCCTTACCTACCCCATCGTTACCCAGCGGATATTCTTCAGCCTTAACGAAGAAGAATCCTACCGTTTCTCCGTTCCCTTTGCAGCTTCCAACCTCCTGATCCTGATGCAGGCTGAGGCTGAACGGATTACCCTAAAAGTAAAGGTTGAATAGGGATTATATGCGTATTCGTTTTAAAATCATGATCGTCGTCCTTCCCATCATCATCGTAACCCTGGTTATTGCGGAGATGGCTTCATATTTTACCGCTGCCAAGGGGATAACCCGGATAACCCAGCAATTTTTAAGTTTTCAAATCAATGAGCTGCACAACTATACCGAAAATCAATGGGCCTTGCTGGTAGAAAACAACTATGCGGGCAGGCCCGACATGGTCCTGGCAGCCCAAAACGCCGTGGAACTCTACGCCCGCAGTATTAGGGTCAGTGAAACCGAAATCATCTGTGCCCTGGATGATGAGGGGAACCTCATGATGACGACATCCCCCCTGGAAATCCTGCCCGAGGAAAAAGTCTCCCTGCTCACGATGCTGCAGGAAGAGAATGGCGCCATCATGCAGGGGGGCATCGGCGGTACGGAGCGGGTATTCCGGGCCTTCTACTTTACCCCCTTCCGCCAGTACCTCATCTTATCCGAAGAAAAGGCCGCGTTTTACCGGGATGTGGACCAGATAACCACCCAAACCGTGATCATGATCCTGGGGGCATCTATTGCCGCGGTGGTACTGCTCTTTTTCTTCTCAAGGCTCCTGACCAATCCCCTGGCTCGGGTCATAAAAACCATGGACGCCATCATACACGGGGCGGATCTGTCCTCCCGGGTGGCGGTTGAATATCGGGATGAGACCGGAAACCTGGCCTATACCTTCAATATCATGATCGCCGAGCTTGAAAAAGCTTATCAGCAGATTAAACGCCATGCTTTTGAGGCGGTCCTTGCCCAGAAAAAGGAACAGCGGATCCGGCAGATCTTCCAGAAATACGTGCCCAAGGACCTCATCGACAAGTTCTTTGCCGCCCCCGAGTCCATGCTGGTGGGGGATAACCGGGTCCTGGCCATCCTCTTTTCCGACATCCGGGGGTTCACTACCATTTCCGAGGACATGGCCCCCGACGACCTGGTCAATTCCCTGAACCGTTATTTTTCCGGACAGGTTGATATCATCATGAACCGGCAGGGCATCGTGGATAAATACATCGGCGATGCCATCATGGCCTTCTGGGGCGCTCCGGTTAAACATGATGACGACGCCCTCCAGTCGATCCTCTCCGGGCTTGACATGATCGACGCCCTCAGCGGTTTCAACGAACATCAGCGACAAATCGGTAAACCTGAATTCCACATCGGCATCGGCATCAGCTACGGGATTGTTACGGTGGGCAACATCGGCAGTGAACGAAAAATGGATTATACGGTCATCGGTGACATGGTAAACCTTGCGTCCCGGATGGAAGGACTCACGAAAACCTATCACGCGGAGCTGCTGATTTCCGAGACCCTCTACAACGAAGTGCACCGGCCTGAAGTACCCCAACACGTGCCGGAAGCCACTCCCGAACTTTGCTTCCGCCTTCTGGATACGGTGGCGGTCAAGGGCAAAACCAAGGGGGTCAAGATATACACCGTCAAACGCTCCCTTTCAGAAGCCGAAGGGATCGCCTGGACGCTCCATAACCAAGGGATGGAACTGTATTACCGCCGGTCTTTCGCCGAAGGGGCACACAAATTCCAGGAAGTCTTGACCATGGTCCCCGGGGACTTCAATGCCGAGAACCTGCTCGCCCGGTGCGTTGCATATACCAGTAACCCGCCTCCTCAAGGCTGGGATGGCGTTGAAGTGATGAAAACGAAATAGGCTCGTTTTTGGAGACCTTGTGCTTTTTTATTCCAGCACACCCCACAAAGCGTTAAGGTCAATGCGGAGTTCCAGCAGAATCGAGACCGGTACAAGAGCGTTGCCGTCATATACGCTTGAAATATAGTGGCCCTTATCAAAAATATGTACCTGAATCAGGTGATTATCAAGGTCAACAACCCAGTATTCACGTACACCGGCCTGAAGATACTTCTGGAACTTTCGGAGCATTTCCTCTGCATCATTTGAGGGGGATAGTATCTCAATGACTAAATCCGGAGCGCCGTTACAGCCGCGCTTATCGAGTTTGGTCTTGTCGCAGACCACCAGGAGATCGGGCTGGACAACGGTATCATCGGTTAGGTCTTTTTGCGGGAATAACCTGACATCAAGGGGGGCGGCAAATACGCGGCATGGTTTTCCCAGCAGGAAGTTACTAAACTGCCGGGAAAGTTCCATGCTGATCCTCTGATGGTTTGGCGCTGGAGCGGCCATCATGTAGGCGATCCCATCAATGATTTCGTAACGTTTGCCGTCGTTCCATTCAAGGTAATCGGCATAGGTGTAGGTGCTTTCTTCGATTTCGTCGATACGCGATGCGTCTGACATACTTTGTTTTTCCTTGGGTTAATATCGCAGAGCTTCGTTTTTTGGGCAAGTGGGACTTCCCCGGCCGCCGCGACGGTACTTGATTTATGCAGGTATTGTGCAAAGCCGGGGGCTTGAGAATATTGGAACCGCGCAAACTTGCAACTTTATGTAAAACGGTATCAGTTACCGTTCGCGAGGCCGAGACGCAGGAAGAGCCAAGGCGCCCCAGCGGATCCCCAGAGGCCCAATAATCCGTAGCGTGCAAAGCGGCCAAGCTCATAATAGGGTGAGGCTGCCCCCCAAAAGGGCAAGGCCCCAAACCAGGAGCCTTCACCCGGCAAGATTCCTTTAAGCCCCAGATAGATCAAGGCCGCACCGGCGATTCCCAGCGCATACCGGGTCCCCAACATGATGGGTCCTGGCTTTTTACCATTAATCCTGGCATGGGCTAAAAAGGGAAAATAGTGCACCATGAGATTGCATCCGATACCGAACCCCAACACAAGGCCCCCGAAGCTCCGGTCGGCTCCGAGGGCGTTCATGCCCAGGGCTATGAGGGCAACACTTATCATCTGGAGCCGGATTCCCCCCGCACGGAGGATCCCTTCGATGCGGTTCCCGAATAGGCGATAGATAGCCAGGATAATTCCCCCCAGAAACCAGCCTGCAAGCAGATCCGTGGGAAAATGAAGGCCCAGGTACAGCCGGGTAAAGCCTATAACCAGGATGATGAGCATAGCGCCAATCCACACCATGATTCTGCCTATCCTGCTCAAGGGCCGAGATATCCAGGCGGCAAAGGGAACCCAGAAGGTGAGGGACAACTGGGCGTGTCCTGAAGGGATGCCGTAGCTCGGTTCAAAGGCCCGTCCCACCGAAGGGTCCAGGGCATAGGGTCGGGGCTGTTTCAAAAGGACCTTAAAAGTCCCGTTTACCCAGGCAGACAGCATCATGAGCAGTCCCAGCCGCAGCCCCTTCTTTTCGTCCACGCACCAGAAAACAAACAAAACCACCGGGATATAAAAATACTCGGAGCCAAAGGCCGTGATACCCTTTATAATCTCCGTCAGGCCGGGATTTTCAATGGTTTGGATGCCCTTAATACCGTTGATACCCCACCGGTAAATCGAGGCTACCCATGACAAATTTTCATCGGCCAAGATCCGGACCATCCCATCATTCATACATCAGCCCCCACCATTCACAACCTCCTCTTTCCTCACGCCTCCCTGCTTACACCAGGGTCCTCGCAATGCGCACAATGTCGGCAAAAATCCCGCCGGCGGTAACCTGGGCACCCGCGCCAGGCCCTTTTATCACCATAGGAAGGGTGGAATACCGGGCGGTGGTAATTACCACCATATTGTCGGAATCAACCAGGCTGCGGAAAGGACTGCCCGCTGGTTCGGAACGGAGGGAAAGCCGGGCAGCCCCTTCTTCAATGACCACCACATACCGCAGGACCTTGCCTGCTGCTGCTGCTTCGGAACGGCGTTTTTCAAAATCACCATCCGCTTTTTCCAGCTCTGTGAAGAAGGTCTCCACATCGGCGGCCTCGAAACAAGCCGGGGGCAGGATGGGTTCGATGGCCACGGCGGAAAATTCCAGGGATAGGCCGCATTCCCGGGCAAGGATCAGGGCTTTTCGGGCAGCGTCCATGGCATTCAGATCGTCCCGAGGATCAGGCTCGGTATAGCCCTTGGCCTTGGCCTCCCGCACCAGGGCAGAAAAGGGCTTGCTCCCATCGTAGTTATTAAAGATAAAACTTAAGGTCCCGGACACGACCGCTTCGATCCGGCGAACTTTATCACCGGATAAGAACAGGTCCCGGAGGGAAGAAATGACCGGAAGACCGGCGCCGACCGCGGTCTCGTAGAGGTAGGGAATCCCCCGGTCCCGAGAATAGTCGGTCAGGGTTTTGTAGTAGTGGTACGAACCGGAATTGGCCTTCTTATTGGGAGTAACAATGGGTATGGCCGATTGGAGGATCCGGGCGTATTGGGCGGCTACCTGCTCGTTGGCAGTACAGTCGCAGAAGGCCATGTTGGGAAGGTTCATGGCCTGCATTTTTTCAATAAAGACCGGCAGATCAAAGGGCAGCGCCGCCTTTAAACGGGGCTTGACCGTTTTCGGGTCCAGCCCTTCCTCACAGAAGATCATGTTTCGGGAATTGGCCACCCCCACCAGGTTTATGCGGATCTTGTACTCATTCGCCAAAACCTCTTGCTGCTCCGCGATTTGATCCACCAGGGTACCTCCGATGAGGCCGATGCCCACCAGAAAGAGGTTGACCGAACGGACCCCGGCCAGGAAGAAGGCCTCGTGGATGGCGTTGAGGGCCTTGGCCTCATCCTGCCGGGATATGACCGCCGAAATATTCAGCTCTGAGGAACCCTGGGCAATGGCAATCACGTTTACCCCGTTCCGTCCCAGGGCATGAAACACCTTCCCCGAAATGCCGGAGGTGCTTTTCATCCGGGAACCCACCACGGCGATTATCGAGCAGTCCTGTTCCGTTATCGGGGCGTCGATGGCCCTGGAGGCAAGCTCCCGGTCAAACTCCCCGGTAATGGCAGCCTCCGCAAGCCCTGTGTCTTCCGGGAGAACCGCGAAACAGATGGAGTACTCGCTGGAACCCTGGGTAATGAGGATGATACTGATCCCCTTCCGCGCCAGGGCGCCGAAAAGCCGGGAGGAAAAACCCGCAACCCCTACCATGCCTGAACCCTGGACCCGGATGAGGGCCACATGGTGCATGGAACTGATCCCCCGGAGGGGATAATTGCTAAGAACCGCATCATTGCTAATCCGGGTGCCTCCCCCGGTGGGGTTAAAGGTATTGCGGATCCTAATGGGTATCCCTTTTTCAAAAGCGGGCTTGATGGTGGGGGCATAGAGCACCTTGGCGCCAAAATGGGAAAGCTCCATGGCTTCAATATAAGAGATGGTATCGATCCTGAAGGCGTTCTTCACCAGCCGGGGATCCGCCGTCATGATGCCATCCACATCGGTCCATATCTCCACGGTCTCCGCGTCCAAAGCGGCGGCAAAGATGGCTGCGGTCAGGTCCGAGCCGCCCCGTCCCAGGGTGGTGGTGTGCCCCGCTGGGGTGGCGCCGATGAAGCCCGTGGCGATTTGCAGAACCGGTTTCCCCGCGGGAAGCCCATGAAAGCAGGAACGGATATTGGCAAAGGTTTCCTCTTTCAAAAAATGGGCGTTTCCGTAATGGTCGTCGGTTTTAATCAGCGACCGAGTATCGAGGAACTCAGCGGGTATCCCCGAGGCGGTACATATCCGGGCAAGGAGGAATGCCGAAAGCCGTTCCCCAAAACTCATGACCGCGTCCAGGGTCCGCTTGGAAAGCTCCCTGAGGATGGCAATACCGTCCAGCGTGCGGATAAGTTCGGCAAAGGTCTTTTCAAGGTGAGCGGCAGCCCCTTCCTGATCGTGACCGGTAAGAAAAGCGGTGGCTATTTCCAGGTGCCGCTTCCGCATGGCCTCCACCATGGCGGTATATGCGCCGTCCCCGGCCTCGGCCTTCCGGCTTATCGTTATCAGACTATCAGTCATACCCGACAAGGCGGAGGCCACCACCACCCGCACCGGGCCGGCATGTTCTGTATCCTTCATTATATCGATAAGTTTACCGATTGCCTCAGGGGTTCCTACGGAGGTACCGCCAAATTTCAAAACAAGCATCTATAACTCCCTATCACATTAATTCACCGGGGGAGTTCCCCCAGGGGATCATCTTCTCCGTCTTAGTGTACGATGATTCATCAATTAGTGCAACGTATCCCTTGAACAGGGGGTGTGGTGCGGTAGAGATTACTATGGAAGTGCTGAAGCGCTGCGGCATACTGGAGCATACCCGTGCGGAAACCCTGGGGCTTGAGGATTTTCTTGCCCTGGCTCAGGTATTGGAAGGGGTGAGGGAGTGAGGAGCCTGTCGGGCTTTCTACGGGGACCGCGTTCCAGACGCCTTTTTATGTGTTCTACGCCATCTCGTATTTTTTGATATTTGCGTACAATTCTTCAACCGGCATATCGCCATAGAGGCTGCGCTGCCATTCGGTATAATTGAACGGTTCGCGCAGCATAAGCGTGAGGGATTATCATTGTTTTCATAATCATTGACGGATGACCAGACTAAATCAAGCTGGTTTTCTCTGATGAGGTTCTGTATAAATAGCTTAACTTCGGACTCAAAGCGCACTATGATATTACGCTGGTCATCAAAGGGTCGATGGTAACAACAGTTATCCAAGTATACCCGCTTCTTCATGATAATGCATTTACGGAGTTTGGGAAGGGTGTGGATCACCACCGTTTGATAAAACGGCTTTATCCGGAAATTGTCGTGTAAGTTTTTTGATGTTACGGGGTACTAGTGTTCGAATGACGTTAGGTCTATGTGCTTGTCTATGATCTGTTGCAGCGTGAACTCGTAGGTCCCGGGAAGCAGCTGTTCTGCCAGATTGATATTTAAAAACAGGCCCTATGTCCCATTGGTCGTCTTGTAATGTGCCATAATGCCACGATTATAGCCTGTTTATGGCCTGTTTATGGCCTGTTTGTCTAGAGTTTTTCTGCAACCTCGTTGGGTGCAGTATTGCCTTTTTTATCCACCACTTTTTAATGATCCATAAGATCTTTGATCACTGAAAAATAATATCATTTTTTTATCATTGTTTTCGTAAGGTATAAATAAATGGTATGAACCTTTATTTGATATAAAGTATTTTTGATTATAATTTTCTCTAAAAACTTTTTCTATATATTCTCTTTCCTCAAGATCATATTTCCGTATGAAATTTATTTTATTCAATATATCTTTTTCAGTTATTTCTCTTTCATCATAAAATGTCAAATAAAAAGGACTTCCATTGATTTCGTCTTCAAATATTATGGCAACATTATTAAAATCATGGTCTAACCTTATCATAAGTGAAAGTAAATTGGTAGTATTATCTATCCATTCTTTATCAAATTTGTAATTTGCTATTTTATCAATTTCTGATTTATAAGATTTTATAATCCCATCCGCTGAATATTTTAATTCGTTTTCTGTTTTCTTTGTCGATAAATAATTGCCGAAAAACAAACAGATAATCACTATTGGCAATGAGATAATAAATACAATAACCCCCTTCCCTTTTCTTTTTTCAATTTCTTCATTATCATTATTAATTTTATCGGCAATGCGAGAAAAGTTAAACATAATATTTATAATTAATGTACCAAACATTAATACCAATATACCTATTATGCTCCAATTAAATGTTTCAGTTATTGTCTCTTTAAATATTCTTAATCCAAAAACCTCTGAGGTTATAAATATAATAACCCAATATATTAATGCCAAAACCGCAATAAATCCAATAATATTGCTCAACTTTACCATTTTTTTAGAATTCATTGTTTCCTCCAATCCATTGCTTATTTATTATACAACCTTTTCAAAAAATGTCAAGGCAATATTGCGCCTAACATTCCGGCTGTATCGCAGCATAGACCTGTTATGCGAAGTTTGGGCGTTTTTACATGAATTTTATTTACAGAAATTTCCATACATCTTCAATTAACAAGCAATCTAACGTTTTGATATTTTCCTTTAAGAGGGGATCAGAAATCATTATAGGTCGTAAATCACAATAGTAAACACCGTTTAACGGATTTAATTTAATAGTATAACCCTTAAAATGCCCTGTTAA
>JAITNP010000229.1 GCA_031290455.1 Treponema sp.
CCGTCAATACAGGCCTTGTCCAGGGCAACCGGATCGAATCCCGCAAAAATACCGATGTCCGGCACGATGGCGGCGTCGCTCTCCCCGTGGCAGTCGCAGTAGGGGGAAACCTGGTTTACCACGCTGATGTGGAAATGGGGCCGCCCATCCAGCACCGCTTTGCAGTATTCCGCTATCTTGCAGTTAAGCACCATGGGGCTGGATTCGTTGTGGTTCGCAATGGCATGGTAGTTACATGCCCCGATGCAGCGGCCGCAGCCCGCACAGAGGTTCTGATCGATCTGCGCCTTCTTGTTGCCGCCAAAGGAAATCGCGTTCTGGTTACAATACTTGGCGCACACCTTGCAGCCGGCACAGACCTCGTGGTCAACCTCGGGCTTGCCATCATTGTGCATCACCATCTTGCCCGCCCGGCTGCCGCTTCCCATGCCGAGGTTCTTGAGGGCCCCGCCGAACCCGGTACACTCATGGCCCTTGAAATGGTTGAGGGAAATGACGATATCCGCGTCCATGATTGCCCGGCCTATCCTGGCGGTCTTGCAGTAGACACCCCCGGCCACCGGCACCTCCACATCGTCGGTGCCTTTTAAGCAGTCGGCAATGATGTTCTGACACCCCGTGGACAGGGGGGAAGAGCCGGTCTCAAAGGCCGAGTCCAGGTGGACAAGGGCGTTGTTGCGCCTTCCCACATAGAGGGTATTGCAGTCCGTCAGGAAGGGCATGCCCCCCAGGACCCTGATGCGGTCCGCCACGGTCTTGGCAAAGTTGGGTCTAAGAAAGGCCAGGTTCCCTGGTTCCCCAAAGTGGATCTTGATGGCCACATACTTTCGCTTAAAATCAATCCCCTCGATACCCGCCTTAAGGATAAGCCGATCCAGCTTATTCAGCAGGCTGTCCCCAATGCTACACCGCATATCCGTAAAATAAACCTTCGATACACTCATTTTGAAACCTCTCTCAATTGGTGATAGTTAGTTGGTACGAACCAACCGGACTTTTACGCATACCATTTCTGGAGCGCTTTTTTAAACCCGTCGTTGAAGAACTGCCAGTCATGGATACCTGGCCATTCTTCGTAGGTAAAATCAAAATCAAATGGTTGCATGGCCGCTTGAAACCGGATATTTTCATCGTGAAGATCGTCCTGGATACCACAGGCAGCGTATATGCGCGGTTTAACCGGGGCAGTCTGGACTTTTTTGACCAATTCTATGATTTCATTATCCGGGGTCCAGCGTAAATCGTCCCCATAAATGGCATAAAAATCCCGCAGTATGGCTTCGGCGTCGGGTCCCCCGGTCTTGAGCCATAGACTCGTATCCTTCCGCAAGCCGTCCAGATATCCCTTCAGGAACAAACAGGCTGAGGAAATAGCCCCGCAAAACCCGAACTGTTCCGGTTTGGTAAGCCCAACCTTTAGGGCGCCATAACCGCCCATGGAATACCCCATCACCGCGGTATCTTCCCGTTTTCCCGACAGGTTAAAAACCTTCCCGCATATTTTGGGGAGTTCTTCGCTGATATAGGTAAACAATTTAAGGCCGTGCCACATATCCGTATAGAAACTTCTCCCCACCTCGGGCATGATAAAAAGGGCATGATATTCCTTGGCAAAAAACGGCAGCATGGTGTTATCCAGTATACTGTCATGGTTGCCGTGCAGACCGTGGAGCAGATAGACCGTTCGATACGGTCCGGTTCCTTTGCTGGTATCGGGAACCAGGACACTGATTCCCGTTTGCATATTAAGAACCTGTGAAGATACGGTACCCCGAAATATCATTTTTTTCCCTCCTGCGCAGACTTCTGCGCTATTTTTGCCCAGGTGTCCCGAAGCCCCAGGGTCTTGTTAAACACCGGCTTGGTCCTGGCCTTTCCCTCAACAGCGGAATCCGGGTCCCGCACAAAATACCCCAGCCGCTCAAACTGGAACCGGTCCCCGGGCAGGGCTTGCGCGAGGCACGGCTCGGCGTACGCGGTGGGAATGACCTCCAGGGAATGATGATTGAGGTTGTCCAGGAAGGCGCCCCCAGCCGGCACGGGCCGCTCGGCGCTAAAAAGGTAGTCGTAGACCCGTACTTCGATGGGAACCCCCTGGGCGGCAGATACCCAATGGATGGTGCTCTTCACCGTGCGATTATCCTGGGCATTCCCCCCCTTGGTTTCCCTATCGTAGGTACCGCGTACCGCAATAATCTCCCCGGTAACCGGGTCCTTGTCAAAGCCGGTGCACGTAACGATGTAGCCATATCTGAGGCGTACTGAATTACCCGGGAAGAGCCTGAAGTACTTGGGAGGCGGCACTTCTGCAAAATCATCCCGCTCTATCCACAGGTCCCGGGAAAAGTAAAGGGTCCGGGTTCCTGCCGCAGGATCCTCAGGGTTATTTACCGCCTCAAGCGCCTCCACCCGGTCGGCTTCCCAGTTTTCGATGATGAGTTTAAGGGGGCGCAGCGCTACCATAACCCGGGGGGAACGCCTGTTCAGGTCCTGTCTGAGGCAGTACTCCAGGAAGGCGATATCCACCATGCTGTCGGTCTTGGCAATCCCCACCTGACTAATAAAGTCGCGGATCGCTTCCGGGGTATAGCCCCGCCGCCGCAGCCCCGCGATGGTGGGCATCCGGGGATCATCCCAGCCCGAGACGTGCTGTTCCTGCACCAGCTTAAGGAGCCACCGTTTGGACAGCACCGTGCGGGTCATGTTGAGCCGGGCAAACTCGATCTGCCGTGAGGGAAAGACCTCAGCCTCCCGGATGAACCATTCATAGAGGGGCCGGTGAATCTCGTATTCCATGGAACAGAGGGAGTGGGTGATCCCCTCCTTGGCATCTGACAGGGGATGCTGAAAATCGTACATGGGATAGATGCACCAGGTGTTCCCGGTGCGGTAGTGGGTCTCCCGGCGGATCCGGTACATCACCGGGTCCCGAAGGAGCAGGTTAGGGTCGGTCATGTCGATCTTGGCCCGCAGGGTTTTGGCACCATCGGCGAATTCCCCGGCCCGCATCCGGGCAAAGAGGTCCAGGTTCTCTTCCACGGACCGGTCCCGCCAGGGGCTGTTCTTTCCCGGCGGCGTTTCGGTGATGTTGTGCTTATCCGCCACCGCGGTTCCCCGGTACTCGCTCATGGCATCCTCCGAAAGATCATCCACGTACGCATGGCCCTTCTTGATGATCTTCACCGCCAAATCGTAGAGGTAGTCATAGTAATCCGAGGCGTAATATTCCCGGTCCTCCCAGTCGTATCCCATCCATTTAACATCCCGCTTAATGGCTTCCACATAGGAAATGTCCTCTTTTTCAGGATTGGTATCATCAAAACGGAGGTTGCAGGTTCCGCCGAATCGTTCCGCCATGGAAAAATCCACGAAAAATGCCTTGCAATGGCCGATGTGGAGCCAGCCATTCGGCTCCGGCGGAAAGCGGGTATGGACCCATGAAAATCTGCCGCTTGTAAGGTCTTCTTTGATAAATTCAGAAATAAAGTCCGTTGAACCGGTATGCTCAGTTAAACCAGTACCATCCTTTGTTTTTTCCATTTTTTTTCATTAAACTCCTTTCACTGGATAGTCCTGTTACGCACAATCAAAGGGCAAACAGGTTAAAAATTGGTGAGATAGCATATTCCAA
>JAITNP010000246.1 GCA_031290455.1 Treponema sp.
ATCCCCGTATACAGAGCGCTCGCGTCTCCGCCCATAAAAGCGTCCGCGCTGTGGGAAAACCGTCCGGTGGAGACATCCAGGATCTTCACGGTGATCGCATAGCTGGCGTCCATCGCATCTACCGAACCGGTTACGATATAGCTGACGTTCTGCAATTGCAGTTTCTTGATGTTTTCCGCGCTGGATATGCTGCTCACCTGAATCTGCTGATTCACCAGCAGTTTATCTATTTCGTCCCGGGTAATAATCTGATACTTCCCAGTACTTATCATTTGACTTTCCACCAAATTGCGTACCGTTACCGTATCTGCCTTCGTCTTCTCATTACTGATGTTAGCGTTGAATTCCACCACCGCCAGCCGGGGCAGCGCAACGTTCTGCGCAAACGCTGTCATAGCCAATAGTACCGCCCAAAGAACGGTGACCAATACAAGCCGCTTCATGTTTAACTCCTTATTTTCCTTTTAGTGTTCCGTTAAGACTTCGCGTATCCCTTCCACCGCGTACTCCTTAGCCGCTTCCATTTGCCGGATAAGTTCCTCCTGCGCATCAGGCGCCAAGGTTTGGCCCGGTAACTGTTTGATCACCGTATCCGCGACCTTTGCAGGGTCCACGGTTTCAACCATGGTGATAATATCTTTCCGGGGGAACCGCACCAGCACACGGGCAATATACCAGTCCTTCCCATCCAGCTTCCCGGTCTCCACGTACCATTCCAGGGTCTCGTACCGGGGAACTTTGGTCTTGATGGAATTGGTCAGAGCCGCCTCTATGCGGTATTCCGCGTCTTCAACGCTGGAACTGAAACCTGTGGCCAAAGCGGTTATGTCGATACGGGCCTTCATTTCGGAGGCAATGTTTTCCGCCACTATTGCCTGAACATTCTGGCGCGCCCGTGTCCGGGCAAGCTGTTCCGAAGCGGCCTTGTTGGAAATCCCGGTATCGTAGTACCAATCGGCAGCAGCGGCGCTGGCGGCAGAATAATTCGGTTCATATTTGGAGCGGACGGTTAAAGGCTCGTTAGCCCACTGGGGTAAATTCGCGGCGGGACGGGAATTGGACAACAAGGAGTTCAAAACCGTATCGGTCTGGATAGTGGTGTTCCACTGCCCCTGCACTTCTGAGGTCTTTACGCCGGTCAGCTTGACGCTGATCCGGTATTGGTCCCCTGCCCCGCTGATGGACCCGGTAAGGATCACTTCCGCGCCGGTCTTGTTCCCAATAGCCTGAATGGATTCGTCGCTTACCTCCCCGGAAAGCTGATACTTCGTTTCCGCCAGCAGGCTTTGCATAACCGCCACGCTCCGCTCAATCAGGGTAAGCCGTTTACCGTTTACCAGCCTGGCGGAAAGCTCGTCGGCAATATAGGCGGCTAATTCCCTGGTAGGGGCGGCAACATCGGCAACCAAAACCCGCGTACCCTGGGGCAATTGGTTTTCAACGTAAGACTTGGCCCCGGTAATGGCAATGCCAAGAGTTCCGGTCGTCTGGGCAAAGCAGAAGACCGCACTTCCCAGGAGCAGTAATAAACATAAGCTCTTTTTCATGCCTCGCTCCTTTGAGAAAAAATTAATATTAAAATTTGAAAAATTAAAAATCCAAATAGGAGGGGGCATAACATTATACATGAGTAACATGAACCACCTTATATTTAATATAATATAAAATACTAAAAAATCAAAAAAACGTCAAGTACAAAGTTGCATGTTTTTAAATCTTTATTTAAAATGTTTATCATATAGATTTACTAGGATATATCAATGAATATTTGTTTCTGCAGCCTTGCACCTAAACCCCAAATGCGGTAGGTTGAGATAAGGAGCGTATATGCCGGTTTCTGAAGCCCTTAACCGTACTTTAATTGACACCCCGGTGGAGGCCAGGTACCTGGTGGAGGTCATTGACGGCGTCGTGTATGCCATGAGCGCCCCTACCTCGAAACATCAGAGAATAGCGGGTAATATTTATGGTTTCTTGATGTTTCAGTTGATGGGTCATCCCTGTCAGCCCTTTATCGCGCCTTATGATGTGGTTCTGTTCCCTCAATCAATACACCCGGAAGACTATGTCCTGGAGCCTGATGTGCTGGTGGTCTGGGACAGTTCAAAAATACACCCGGATCGCTGTTATGGCGCTCCGGATTTTGTCCTTGAAGTGTTATCCCCTTCCAATCCTCAGCATGATTTGAACACCAAGTACGGTCTCTACCAAAAGGCCGGGGTTGGGGAGTATTGGGTGGTTGACCCGGAGGAGCAATGGCTCCGGCAGTTCCGCTTAACTCCCCAGGGGGTATTCAAGATGGTTCAATTCCCGGCCCGTGGATCCCTGGCAATTGAAGCGCTGCCGGGATGTGTCATCAACTTCGACCTGGTGTTTTCCCTATGGAACACCGGGGCTTAGGCCGCCTTAAGCCCTTGATAGACTATTTTTCAGTTGCAGGGTATATTATGTAAAAATATCATGGAAAATCATTACAGCGTGCTCGGTATAACTCAAAATGCCTCTTCCAGGGATATTAAGAAAGCCTTTCGTGAACGGGCAAAACAACTGCATCCTGATATTGCGGGGGCCGCTGCGGAAGTGGAAATGCGGAAGCTCCTCTGTGCCTATGAGGTCTTATCCAACCGGGAGCGGCGGTATGAATACGACCGGGCCTACAGCCGCTTCATAAACCACGTCGAGTTTGATTACCGGGCTTTTCTGCAGGAACGGGGGGATGATCCGAAATACCAGGCAAAGTTGATCTTTTTCGATCTCTTTCATCTTGATGAGGAGGGCGCCCTGGAACGGTGGAGAGCACAAGGGGGCCTGGGATTTCCCCTGGAAAAATACCTTGACCGGGAAGATTGGATGGACGGTACCTTTATCCTGGCGGAGGAATTGGAAAAGCGCCAGTGTTATTACGAAGCCTTTGTGCTGCTGGTTGACCTGGTCCGGGAGGAACGGCGGCTGCCCTATTTCAAACACTTCATGGGGGAACTTGAAAGCGTCTTAAAAGAGCTGGTCCGGCTGAAACTCAAACCGGCGGTGGATGAAGAAACCTACCTGGAATGTATGGAAATGCTGCTGGAACTGGGCTTCCCCCCCCGGGATGAGGCCCGCTGGATGCGTTCCATGGCAGAAACCTTGGCGATGAGGGGAGACATCCCCGCTGCCCAGGGGGTTTTCCGGGAAGCCCTCAAGCGGGACCCCGGCCTTCCCAACGTAACGCGGCTCCGGCGTAAGCTCAATGTATGAAGCTATGGGTCATGATGGCCCTAAGAGATAGGACTTTAGTTTCTGCATGACTTCATCTATGTCAATGGGTTTTCCCACATGGTCGCTCATCCCCGCGGCAAGACATTTTTCGATGTCTTCCCGGAATACGTTGGCGGTCATGGCCATGATGGGAACGGTCTTGGCCGCTTCCACATCCAGGGCGCGGATGCGCCGGGTGGCCTCAAAACCGTCCATCTCAGGCATGTGGATATCCATCAATATGATATCGTACTTTCGGGGATCCGCTTCAAACATCCTGAGCGCCTCAATGCCGTTCTCGGCGCAGTGAATGGAGACCCCGGTATCCTCCAACAGGGAAAGCACGATCTCCCGGTTAATCTCCACATCCTCCGCCAGGAGGATATGAAAGTCCGAAAACATATCGCTGATAAAGTGCCGGGGAGGGGCCATTTCAGCGGTATCAGGCTTCAGGCTGCTCAGATGGGTATTGATACAGTCCACCAGGGCCGAGGGAAACAGCGGTTTGGGAACAAATCCATCTACCCCGGCAGCCTTGGCTTCGGCTTCGATGATGTTCCACTCGGTGGCGGAGATCATGATCACTACCACATGCTGACCGAATTGTTCCTTGATCTTCTTGGTTAATTCAATGCCGTTCATCTGGGGCATACGCCAGTCCACAAAGACCAGATCAAACGGCACCTGCTGCATGTTTTGGGCGGCTTCTTTCATGAGATCATAGGCTTTTATCCCATCAGGAGCAGCGGTATAATTGATACCCATGGAAACCGCGAATTCCTGCATGTATTCAAGCACTTCCGGGGAGTCATCCACCGCCAGGATCCGCAGTTTTTCCCAGTCTACCTTGGGATTATGGATATCCTCCAGCTTGTTTTTTCCCTGTGCAACGGTAACTTCAAAGGTAAAGGTTGAACCATTGCCTGGTTTTGATGTAACCCATATTGACCCCCCCATGAGTTCCACGATGCTTTTGGAAATGGCAAGCCCAAGTCCGGTGCCTCCGTATTTCCGGGCTATGCTGATATCCGCCTGTTCAAAAGAGGAGAAGAGGCGGCACTGCTGTTCCGGAGTAATGCCGATTCCCGAGTCGCTCACCGTAAACTGCAGGGTAGACAAGTCTTCTGTACTGGCGATCTGCTTTATCCCGAGGGTGATGGTTCCTTCTTCAGGGGTAAACTTAATGGCATTGGTTAAGAGATTGGTAAGCACCTGAGCAAGCCGCTGTTCGTCCGCAATGATGGTTCCCGGCATATTCCGGTCAAGGCGGACGATGAAATTATGCCGCTTCTCATCGACCCGGAAATTCATGACATTCGTAACCCGCAGGAGCATCTTTTCAAAGTTGAATTCCAGCATGGATAACTCAAACTTACCCGCTTCTATCTTAGACATATCCAGGATGTCGTTGATGATCCCCAGGAGATGGATCGAGGCTTCATTGATTTTTGCCAGACAGTATTCCATTTTGACCGGATTCAGGGAGGCACGGGCAATGGTGGTCATGCCGATGATGGCGTTCATGGGGGTACGCATCTCGTGACTCATCCGGGAGAGGAAACTGCCCTTGGCGTTACTGGACTGTTCAGCCTTTTCCTTGGCGGCGATAAGTTCTTTTTCAAGCTGCCGTATCTCGGTAACATCCGACGCGATGGCTCCAACCCCCGCTTCTTTAGTATCCAGGGTAAAGACGGAAAAGGCGAGGGTACGGATTACACCATCCTTCCGTTTCAGGGGCAGTTCGATATGATGGGTTCTGTGTGTGAGTACATAGGGAAGGTATTTTTCATGCATCAACCGAACGAGTTCATCATCAAAGAAACTATTCAGGCCGTAGTGCATAATCTCTTCGGCGGAATAGCCTGAAATCGTACAAGCTCCCTGATTGACATATTTAATCTCACCTGCAGCGGTGCAGTAGATGACAAATTGGGGAGACCGGTTGTTCATTGCGGACATCCTGAGGGAATGTTCTTCGGTAACCCCCCGGATGATAAGCCCTGCCAGGGTGTTGGCAATCAATCTGATAAGCTGAATATCGCTTTCATCCCAGGTATGGGTCGTAACACATTCATCAACACACAGGATACCCCAGAAGGTATTGGAGATATAGATCGGAACCTCAACAAAGGCCTTTATCCCCAGGTTCTGAAAAAATGGGGCAAGCTCCGGTGCGGCTGCAACATCATTGCAGGCTACATAAACATCTCCCCGGGTGATAAATGTATTGTAGGTTAATGATCCCGGGGTGAAGCTATATGCCCGTTTCGGCAGTTTCGGTATTTTATGTTTTTCATTATACCATTCATAATCGAATTCCAGCATATTAATTTTGGTATTGAGCTGGGCCAGGGCAATTTTACTCACATTCATAAAGAGACCGGTCATCATTAAGGTATCATTGATCAGGGTCGCTATATTTTCAGCGGTGATGGAGTTCTGGAGCATGGCGGCGATAAATTCCTGCTGTACAAGCCGTTTTCTTGCATCGACTTCAGCGGTCTTGAGATCCTTTAAGACATGCTCAAAGTCAACCCTCGGTATTGAAGCGTGATTGATCCACTCTATCACGCCATAGAGGATAAGCGCAAAGAGGGTAAAACCACCAAGCACCGGTAAAGCAGGCATCCTCATAATGAATACAAACACCAGCGTAAAAATAAGTATGCTTATACCCAGCACTCCAATCATGAAAAATCGCGGTGAGGGCATCCTCTTCTTTAATGGCATTGCCGATACTCCTACTTTATATGTTATCCCTTCGATCTGTACTTGTATATATTATTATGATTATCTAACTTGTCAATCGCGTTTGCCGCAGGTTGAAGCTTGAGCGGGGGGAAGAACAGGATGGCTTAAGCGTGTAATGCCACCTCGTCTTGCTCTTCCTCCTTTCCGGCTTTTTGAAAGCGTAGCTAGTCTTTTCGCTTCTTGGCGGTTCCTTTGGCAGAGGTTTTCTTGGGAGCAGCTACTGTGCTGGTGGAACTGGCCTTTGTTCCGGTCTCAGAGAGTGCATCAATGAGCCGATCCAGACGATACCCGGCGGATGCTTCGGCTTTACTGAATTGTTCGGTCAATGCGGCGATGGTTCCCACCTGTTTAAGCCATGTGGCCGGGTCAGTATCAGCAGGCGTCGTTGCTTCCGCAAAGGCGGCGTCCCCTTCCAGGACCAGGAACAGGGGCACATAGCAGAGGGCCTCCTCAAAGGCTTCCTTTCTGAACCAGGTGATATCCTCAAAGATGTTCACTCCCAGGACCGTACGAAAGTCCTCGGCAGTATAGTTTTCCAGGATCAGGGTTTCTCCAAGGAATGCGGTTCGATAGGCACGGGTATCCTGGGGACTGGTCCGGGAAAGGACCGCCTTCATGATCTCCGTAACCCGGTATGCTTCATCCTTGGGGATTCCGAATACACCGTAGGCTTCCCGCAGTTTCCGGTCTAGGTGCCAGTGATCGATCAGGGCCTTGGCCTCGGCTCCCCGTGCTTTGGCGCCGATGATGGGCCTGAGCAGGGCCAATACCCCATAGCCCAGGGCATAGGCGGCGAGCCTGGGCCCCTGGGCAAGCTGTTTTCCCAGATTTCGTAAGAACCGGACCGCCGGTTTATCCCCTTTCTGGGGAGGAGTGCCCCCTAATTCCGCCAGCACCCTCAGGCGATTAAAGCAGGCATCCAGTTCCTGCCTGACCTCCTCGCCTTTAATCCGAGGATGATCCCCGCCGGCATTGAAAGGATCATACCGGCCTCCGGCGCCTGTTATATAGTCCTGGGCAATGGCGATGAAGGTTGCGGCAGACGCTCTGAGCGCCGTGACCCAGGGAAGCTGGGTCCCGAGGTCTTCCACGGGATCCCTGAGCAGTTGGGTAACCCGCTCCGCTCCATCGATATCCGTGGTTTTGACCGCGTGGGTAAAGACCCCGTACAGTTTCTCCAGCAGTTCCGGCTTAAAGAGTTCCATGAACGGAGTGTAGAGTTCCTTGAGTACCAGGTCTTGCAGACTCGCCTGGGGGTCCTGCATACCCCGGCCGTTCAGTGCAGCACAGAGCCGAGACCAATGGCCCTGGGTATCCTCCATATCATGGATATCCAAGAAGACCTGGGCCTCATAGCCGTTTAACGAAACGAAGAACCCCCGGTCAGAGAGTTCCTTGGCGGACCGGAGGTACCAGAGCTGGGAACGCTGCTCCCGGAACAGCGCATAATAGTGGTCGTCATAGTGCAGGGACAGGGCCTGAACAAGGCTATCCTGACGGAAGCCCCCATCCTTCTGGGGAATGTTCACCGCGCCGTGATGTATCCACCCTAAGGCCTGGGGGTAGGCGTTGTTGTAGAACACCAAGGTCCGATCATCCCCCATGCGGTTGGAATAGGCAAAGACATTTTCGTTGACCGATCCTTCGGGGGTATACAAATCGTAGAGGCAGAAATCAACGCTCCCGGAAAACAGCTGCCGCCGTTTCATCAGGGGGAAGATATCCCGCTCATGCCGGTCAACCAGGTGTTGGTCCGGCTGCTCATCCTTGTAGGAGCGGCGGTATTCCATGCCGTACTTCTCTTCGAATCCCTCAATCTGGCCGTGGCCGAACATGGGAAGTCCCGGCATGGTAACGAGGAGGGTACAGACGCCGAAGTACTTATCCCCCTTGCCGAACTGGGCCACTGCGGTTTTCTCATCGGGATTGTTCATGAAATTGACGAATCGTTTGAGGACCTCCGGGTCGAATTCCAGGGTGTTCTTGATGGTGGCCCGGTACTTGGCGTTTTCCTCGTTTTTGAGCATATTCATGAAGGCCGAATTGTAGACCCGGTGCATCCCCAGGGTACGGACGAAGTACCCTTCCATCATCCAGAAAGCTTCTGCCAGGAGCAGGGTATGGGGGGCTTCCGCCGCACAGCGGTCCACCACCTCTCGCCAGAACTCGTTGGGGATCCGGCAGTTGAATTCATCGGTAGAAATGGCGTATTCAGCACGGCTGGCGATGTCCCCGCCGTGTCCTGGTTCGGGGTACCAGAGCCGTTGGATGTGCCGTTTGGCCAGGGTCATGGCCGCGTCGAAACGGACAATGGAAAACTGCTTGCACACCCCCACGATGGTGCGGATCACCGCCTCCCGTGCATCGGGATTGAGGAAATCTATCTGGGCGGTATCGTTCCAGGGCATGGAGGTGCCGTCGTTGCCGTGGTAGATGTACCGCACATCTCCGGTATTGAAGTCCACCCGCTTAAAGACCACTGCCGCGTCGCTGCGGTTGTAGTAGTGATCCTCAATGTACACCCCGATCCCATCCCGGCTGGAGAGGTTACCGCTGTTGAAGGTGTAGGTGGGAAAGGGAGGCCATTGCAACTGGAGGAACCGGTCTGGGTGTTCCATGACCCACCGGGAGTCGATCCCCGTATGGTTGGGAACCATGTCCGAGCCGAGCCGTATTCCCCGCTTAAAACAGCGATCCCGGAGGTTTGCGAGGCTGCCCCAGCTCCCCAGTTCCCCGGCAATATCGTAGTCGTTGAGGCTGTAGGCGCTGGCCGCGGCCTCGGGATTGCCGGTCCACTGCTTGATAGTCTTTGAGGCCTTACTCCGCTCCCAGAGGCCGATGAGCCAAAGCCCGGTAAATCCCCGCCGGCTCAACTCGTCCAGTTCCTCATCGGGGATATGGTCGAGCCGCTCAATGGGCCTGCCGTATTTTTTGGAAAGCTGATAGAGCCATACCAGGGTGCTTTTGGCCATGAGCACTATCCGGGGCATCCAGTCCTGGTCCGGGCTGAACCGTTCGTATTCATCCAGGCCGTCATAGGTCAATGCCTGGGTTGGTCCGGGGCCGAAGAAAACCGGCTTCTCTTCTTCTTTGATAACATCCAGGCTTATAAGGAGCCGCGTTAGAAATTTCCCCAGGAGGAGGCCCCACCGCTTCCGCAGGTACTCAAGCTGACCGCTTAACGAGTCCGGGGAAGCTAAGGCAGGACTGCGGAGCAGGTCCCAGAGGTTCATGCCCTCAGGACCGAAGGCAGGGAGTTCCGCAAAATGGGCCTTGAGTTCGGCAATCACATCGGTATAGACCGTCTTTTCCACCAGGTCTTTATCATCAAAGAGAAACTCGAAGGGATTAAACGCGGGATTGAGGTTCGCCAGGGACAGGAGCATCAACTCTTCCAGGGCAAGGGCACGGCAGCTTTCTCTCCCTTCGGAACTTTTGAGATAGGCTTTCACGGTCATTTTTCCCGTGTACACTGCCTGGGGGGGGAATTGTTCACAGAAGGCCGTTAAGAGCGCGTTAATCTTGTCCGTGCCCAGGTGGGTTTCCAGTCTGAGCAAGGCGGTTTTAAACACATCGGGCTGGACCCGTTCACGGTACAGCGCAACCATGTAGTGGAGAATCTCGTCGATAAGCCCCATGGCGTTGAGTTCACCTGCCCTGATAAAGCGCCCGGGGGGAGCCTTGGCGTTGAACTCTGCCGTGAGGTCCCGAACCTGGCGAAAATCCGCCAGGATCACATTGCCCCGGAGGGAAAAAAGGGCATGTTCCAGCCCATATTCTTCCCGGACCGGCCGGCAGATATGGAATTCCATGATGGCCTGCCGATTCGCAGCGGGAGGTCCCTGGACACCCCGATAGGCCGGGGCTTCCGGTCTGGTCGGGGGAACTTCAAAGGCGGAAAGTTTGATAACCAATTGTCGCATTACTTTTTTCCTTTTTTTGCCGGTGCTTTTACCGCAGTTTTCTTGACTGTTACGGTCTTTGCAGACGCAGCGTCCGCCTTTTCATCCGGCGTAGCGCCGGTCAGTGCCGCCACCGCCCTGACCAGCTCCTCATCCTGGGCAATATCCGCGATAGTCCCGGGGAGACGGTAGGTCCAGTTAAAGTCATTGGTGGTTCCGGGCACATTGATCCGTTCCGAGGCGGAGTCCTGGGCATACCATTTAAGGGAAAGATGGAGCAGGTCCTGGATTTGAAACACCCGGTACCGGGAAGTGGCGGCGACGATCTTCTGGAGTATGATCTTGGCGGTTCCGGGGTTATACACCTTGGGCAGGGAGGGGACGCCGATGAAGCCGCTGAAAACATGCTGATCCGCCTCCCGGTCCCACCATTCCCGCAGGGTGGAACTGTCATGAACCGAGGGAGTACACACGCTGAGTTCAGGATACGCCTCAAAGGGTATGTAGGGCTGCCCTTCTTTATCCCAGGCGCGGAACCACCGCACCACCCTAAGACCCAGGATTTTAAGGCTGGTGAGCACCCGGGGCACACAATCAGGCACCGCCCCCAGGTCCTCGGCGCAGGGAATCATGGATGAGGAGGTCGTCAACACCTTGAGCAGCTGCTTGCCTTCGGTTTCCCATTTCTCCTCCGAATCCTGCCGCTGTTTTTCCAAAAGCTCGTCCAGGGCATTCCGTTCCCCTTCAGCAAGGGATGCATAGCCCCGGGAATCCCGGTAATACCACACCGGGGAATACGTGCCCTTTTCGTATTCCAGAAAGAGCCGGTTCCCCCAAACCCCTCGGAGATACACCGTTGCCGCAGGGTGCAGTCCCAGGGCTTCAATGTCCTTTTCACCCCGGATCGAATCCTTGAAAAGCCAGAGTTCCTCTTTGCCGATACGATCCAGAGCCTTGGTAAAGACCTGTTCCACCTCCGCGGCGACGGTCCCGGGATCCATGCCGCCCGAATCCTTGAGGCTATCCCACACTTCCCCGGTGGGAATATGGGGCCGGGAAATCCAGCGGATCCGGCCATCATCGAAGCCAAGGTCCTCCAAATCCTTCTGGGTTACCGGAAGATAGGGATCATACCGGCCTAGAACCGAGGAATTATCCTCCCGCCGGGAAGCCCAGATCCGAAAGAACCCCAGCACATGATCGATGCGGTAGGCATGGTAATACTTTTCCGCCGCCTGCAGCCGTCTTTTCCACCAACCATAGGCATCCTTGGATTGAACCTGCCAGTTATAGGTAGGAAAGCCCCAATTCTGCCCTGCGGGACTGTACATGTCCGGGGGTGCCCCGGCGGAAAGCCCCAGGTTGAAATATGCAGGGTTGGCCCAGACATCACAGGAATCTTCGTTCATCAGGATGGGAAGGTCCCCCTCAAGGAGGATACCCAGTTCCGCAAGGGCTGTTGCAACCTTGTGGAACTGGGTATCCAAGGCTTCCTGCACCCAGACCCAGAAGAGATGCTCCCCCCTGAGGGCCGTATCCTTCCACAGCGCATCAATATCCGCCGCAGTTACCGTACTGTGGCTCGTCCACTCCTTCCAGCTCTTCTCCCCGTTGGCCTCCTTGAGCCGGCGGTACACCGCATATTCCTTAACCCAGGAGTTTTTATTGATCCAGAGGGCCAAAGACCCGCCCTTCTTTGCCTTATCCGCAATACTGTTCTCGTTAGCCGTGTAGATTTCTCTGAGCAGGTTCATCTTGGCCCTCAGCAGCCCTTGATAGGAAAACCGCGGTTCGTTCCCAAACTTTTTCCCGATTTCTTCGATTTTTCCCACAAAAAGGTTCCCTTTAACAAGGGCAACCTCAGGCAAGTCTCCAATCCTCAAGTACAAGGGGTGCAGCGCGAAGGCCGTCAAGGCACTATAGGGTGAACTCTCATACCCCGTATCATTTACCGGCAACAACTGAATAAGCCCGATACCCATCTTTTTACAAAGGCCGGCAAAGGCTATCAGGTCAGGAAATTCCCCGACCCCTATACTTTTTTCTCCCCGCAAAGCCCCGACCGGAACGACCACACCAACTTTACGCTGTTCCTGTTGAGTAATACCCATAGTATCCTCCATTTTATTTTTATAGCAAACTTCATTTAAAAAGTATACTATTAAAACCCTAAAGAATAAAGAACCCCGCCCCAAGGGATACAACTTCTTTTTTGGGGCAACCCCAGAGAGTAATGAGAAATGTTGTACCCCTCCACCTCTTCCCCCGCTAAGTATCAAGCCTAGTCCCCAAAGGCATCTGGGGGAGCGGAAAAAACGTAAGGCGTTCATGTGACCGACGGGTTCTGGCTCGAAGCGTGATACTCGCTCCCATCTCGTACCAGAACCCTAGCGTGAACGCCTTACGTTTTTCCGCTCCCCCAGACGCCTTTGAGGACTAGGCTTGATACGATTTAACGCTTTTTTTGTATCCGTAAATTCTGGATGCCGATTTCTTCAAATTCTTTGTTGTATTTTTCTTCTTCCTGAATCCGGCGGGTGAATCGTTCTTCCGGGGGTAGGGTAAAGAATGCATCTGTTCCGTATTTTTCCAGCGCATCCCGTTCCCCCAGCCGGGAAACCAATTCATCGAAGAAAACATCGTTATTGAATGTATTAATTTCTACGGACAACTCATCGAATTTATCATCCGTCAACTCATAGCCGGATTCTTCAGCGTACTCAATTTCATCGACGATATGATAATTCTTCAATAAGGATAGAACCGTATCGTAAAAATCATCATACTCCTTGAGCTTGTCCTTTTCGGGATGATTTGAGGTAAGTATCCAGCGCCCGATGAAAACATGCTCCATCAGCAGCTTCAAATGTTTTTTTGAAAGGGCAATCGTGTATTCAGCCATAATTTTCTCCTTAATCTTAATCCTTGTGTTTTACATGTTTCACGTGAAACATGTCCACGGGGAAACCTCACGCTTCTGCGATGGGCTTACAGACATCCACCCATGCCTTGTTTTGGGAATATGCATGGAGTTCATCCAGGGTCAGTTCGATGGCGGAATTGCTGCTTCCACAAGCGGGAAAGACCGTATCAAAGCGTTTCATGGATATATCCAGAAAAACTTCAACTCCATGGGGAAGCCCAAAGGGGCAGACCCCGCCCACGGCATGGCCGGTGATCTGCAATGCATCTTCAGCGGAGAGCATCTTTGCCTTAAAACCAAAATGGTCCTTGTATTTCCGGTTATCCAGTTTCATATCCCCTGCAGTTACCACCACCATGGCGCCATCCCCCTGTTTCAGGGAAATGCTCTTGGCAATACGAGCAGGGATAACCCCCAAGGCGCATGCGGCTTCGATCACCGTTGCGGTGGATGCCGCCATCTCAATAATATCCCCATCCCTATCCCAGCGTTTTAAATAACTCCGTACTCCTTCAATCGACACCGGCGCCATCCTTAATGATTTATTACTATTCATTAGCATAATAAATCATATATGTCAATTCTCCGCGTTGCATCATCGAAAATGTAACCCGAATCTAATAGGCTATCCGGTAGGGCAATCTGCCGGGGGTCAAAATGGGGTTACCAATACGAGAAAAGCAAGCGCTTACGTGGGAGGTGAAGCAGCGTTATCAGGCGGCTTCAGGGGAAGAGAAGCAGGTGATTTTAGACGAGTTCATCCAAAACACCGGCTACGACCGGAAATACGCGCTCCGGGTTCTCACCAAGAAAACGGTACGCGAGGTGTTACTCACGGTCGGCGGTGAGACGGTCAAACGCAAGCCGGCCAAGCGGAAAGTCCGGCAGGGGAAGAAAATCTACAGCGATGTAGAACTTTTGTTCTAAGGCCGAGTACCCGCCTGCCTGAAAGCACCGGAAAGAGTGCGTGAGGCCGCACTTTGTTTCATCATCAGAACCAAAGGCACCTTCTTCCTGATTGTCAATATCCATAAATCACCTCCAAGTCTTTTTCAACATTTTCCTTAAAAAACGTATCCTCAGAAAGAGATGTTTCACAGATAACATCAACATTTTTCTTTAAAGCGTCTTCAATATCCGCACAGAACCCCAAAAACTGAAACAGCGTTCTGATTTTGCCCTCATCGACACACAGATCAACATCGCTTTTTACGGTCGCCTCACCTCGTGCATAGGAACCAAAGAGATACACCTTCGAGACACCGTATTGCTTTGCCACAGGCCCTATCTTTTCTTTTATTTCATCTACAGTCAGTATACCATCGTGTAGCATTGCTTTATCCATTTCTCTTGATTATTTAGATACTTTGCCCATCCGTTCAACCCGACTCAACTCTACCAGGTGGCGTGAAAACGTGTCAAGCGGTTTCTATAACGCGGGTGGGACCTTTTTTTCGGTGTAAATTTCTGGGAAATATGGTATCAAAGATGCATATTTTGGAGGAGGAATGGCAGAAGGCAAGCGTGGATTGACCGAAACGGTGACGGCGGAAATAGGCGAAAAGGTCTGCCAGAACGCGAAAAAGTTTGCGGCGGCGGCAGAGCGGCGGGAACTCACCCGGGATTGAGTCGATGGGGGGAGTTGAAACGGGAAGAGGGAGTATTGGAACTGAAGCGGACCGTATTGAACGTAATGAGCGATGCGGCGTTACCGGGGCCTGATGTGACAGACCGCGCCACCTGGTGTGAAGCGCTTACCGAAGGGAGGCGGCATGAAGAAGCGATCCCGATGGATGAGTAGCTGGGTATAGATGGGCTGCCGTATAAGATGAGCCGGGCGATGATGGCGGAGAGAACATGTTACTGCATGAGCAGGAAATCATTCGAGTTAGCCCAGGAAATGATACGCAAATAGAAACACTACCGACTTTCTAGCCCCATAAAGCGCCTTCATCATTCAAGCCCCAAAGCAGCCTCAAGCCGTTGCCGGGGAGTACCGCCCCCCCTGGATTTCAATGTCTTAGCCGCAGCGATGAACCCCGGCAAATTCCTGCCTGAACGGTCATAGAGATCCTCCAGATAAGCGCCGCCAGCGTAATAGAGCCGGAAGAGTTCGAGATAGGCGTTGTTCACCGCTAAACGGGAAAAGCCGCGATAG
>JAITNP010000252.1 GCA_031290455.1 Treponema sp.
TGACCGGACCGGCCGTGAGGATGCCCCTGCAAAAAATACAAGAAAACCTCCCCCTTCTGTCCAATACTTCAAAACAGCTTTCCGCTCTTTTAGGGTATGAAGAAAAGGACTGTTTGTGAAGTTTTGGTCCCAAGAAGAAGAAACCCACGGTTGGGGGCGTGGAAAGGCGCGGTTCGATGTAGGCCATGAAGGGTCTCATACTGATGCACATATCAGGAGTTTCTGCTTAATCCAGCCCGGATTGTAAAACGAAAACGCAGGCAGAACATGGAGGTGGCGCCCATTGGAAACCCAACCTTCCAGGTGGGCTGTCTGATAGCCAATAGAACCAAAATGTGCTATAATCTACAAGGGGAGAACAATGCCGGTTTTACAGTTCAAGGGCAAAAATACCATTTGGAATCACCATTTAGCCGTTCCGTATCATACACTGGAGCCAGTCGAAAAACTGGACTATAAGCCCCAAAATCATACTGCGGGGAAACCAGCCGGCAACCTCATAATTGAAGGCGATAATCTTCTGGCACTCAAAGCCCTGCTCCCCCAATACGGAGGCCGGGTAAAATGTATATACATAGACCCCCCGTATAATACGGGAACGGAAAATTGGGTTTATAACGATAACGTAAATCACCCCATGTTCAAGACGTGGCTGGGACAAACCGTCGGCAAGGATGATCTTACCCGCCATGATAAATGGCTCTGCATGATGACCCCCCGGCTTAAACTATTGCGGGAATTACTGTCTGATGATGGGGCTCTATTCATTTCCATTGATGATAATGAAATTTATTCATTAATTCAAATAATGGGTGAAATATTCGGACCAAATAATTTTCGTAATATTATTGTCATCCGTCGGGGAATTAAAAGTGTTCAAGCGCAATTTGATACAGTTGATCGTCTAAATTATGGTTGTGAATACATAGTGGTGTTTACAAAAGACGAAAATTATAAATTCAAGAAGTTCGAAGTAGAATTGGAAAATGGTAAGGAGGGAGGGTGGAATAACCATTGGAGGGGAACAGACCGGCCAACCATGCGCTATGCTCTATTTGATATTACTCCGGAAAATGGGCAATGGCGTTGGAGCAAGTCACGCAGTTTAGTTGCTATTGATAATTATGCCATGATGCTAAAAGAACTAAAAAAGAATGAAGAAACTATTACTCAAGAAGAGATAGACAATTGGTATAAGAAATATACGGAAGACAATGGCGAAGATAGTGATCTTTTGAGATTATCCTCAACGGGAAAACCCGAACATTATATACCGCCATCCGACAGCAAATTAGCAAGCACCCATTGGAATGATATAAAGCCTAATGGTTCCAGCCAATTAAAATCCCTTTTTGGCAAGAAGGTATTTGATAATCCTAAATCACTAGATTTAGTAAAAAGATTAATTCAGTTTGGCAGTGATGGTAGTAAAGACTGTTTTATTCTTGACTCTTTCGCCGGCAGCGGTACAACCATGCAGGCGGTTATGGAACTGAATAAAGAAGATGGCGGCAATCGTACCTGTATCATGATACAAATGACCGAAGCAACCAAAGATGAGCCTAAAAAAAATATCTGCAAAGATATAACCCGCGAAAGAGTAAAAAGGGCAATAGATAAATATCAGTACCAAGACGGTTTCCAATACTTGAAAGTCGGCATAGCTATTGACGCAGAAACTATGTTATCCGGCAATCTTCCGGCCTGGAAGCAGCTTGCCGAATATGTTTACTATCTTTGTACCGGGACACACCTTAAAGAAAAGAAAGACTTAGACGAAAAAACGTATTATGTAGGCAGTTTTGGCAGTAATACGGTCATTTATCTGGTGTATAAAAAAGACATTACCGTCCTTCCAAAAATGGCAATCACCCTTGATTTGGCCAAGACCATGGCAGCGGCCCATCCTAAAAAGAAACTCATTATTTATGCCCCTGCCTGTTTTCTGGAAGAAACCTTTATGGAAGATAACAAAATTGAATTTGTTGGGATACCCTACAACCTCTTCAAAAGGATGGAACCTTCATGATGTATCTCAAACAGTACCAGCAAAAAGTAATTACCGAACTAAAAAATTTTCTCACCACAACTCAAAGAAAGTACGATGAATGGCTGGAAGCGCCTGAAAAATACCGTTCTAAAATCAACTGGGTAAGCGAAGTCTTTGAAAATACCCATAAGTTTTATAAAGACCCATGCAGAACCAGCCTTAATGAACCCTATCCCCGAATCGTTATCAAAGTACCCACCGGGGGCGGCAAAACCCTGCTTGGCGTTGAGGCAATCCGGGAATATCAAAACATTGTTGCCAATAAACGCACCGGCCTTGTTGTCTGGATTGTTCCCAGCGATACTATTTATACCCAGACCATAGCCAAACTCCGGGATAAATCAAATCCCCTCCGCCAGTTACTGGATCAATCAAGCGGTAATCATACTCTTATTATAGAAAAAGGACAGAAATTATCCCATCAGGAACTTGAGGAAAATCTTGTGGTTCTGTTTATTATGATTCAATCGGTCAGTCGCAAAAACGGCAAAGAAGCCCTCAAGGTATTCAAGGATTCTGGCGGTTATGATGATTTTTTCCCTAATGAACAGCGTTTTGATTTACACCAGGCGCTTGTTGACCAATGTCCCAACCTTGACCTTATAAGTGAAATAGGCCCCATTATAAGTAACAGTCTTGGTAACTTAATTCGCCTTTCAAAACCTTTCATCATTATTGATGAAATGCACAAGGTTTTTACCGACACCGCACGTACTACCATAGATAACCTTAATCCCGCCTTTGTTTTGGGTCTTACCGCAACGCCTATAAATACCATGAATATCCTTGTTTCCATTTCCGGTTTGGAATTAAAACAGGAAGAAATGGTCAAACTGGATATGCATATTATACCCCCTGGGAGCAGGCAGGAAAACGATTGGCAATCCATGCTTAAAGAAATAGTTGCACACCGGAATACACTGGAAAAACAGGCGCTTGTCCATAAGCAAAACACCGGAACGTATATCAGGCCTATAGCCCTTATTCAAGTAGAGCGAACCGGGAAAGATCAGCGCGGCAAAGGTTTTGTCCATAGCCAGGACGTTAAAGAATATTTGCAAACCCTCAAAATTAATCCAGAAGAAATAGCCATAAAATCCAGTATTCAAAACGATATAGAAGATGTCAATCTCTTTTCCCCTAATTGCGAAGTCCGGTATATCATAACCAAGGAAGCCCTTCGCGAAGGCTGGGACTGTTCTTTTGCGTATTTTTTGGGTATTATCCCCAATGTCAATTCAAATACCGCCGTTACCCAACTGGTAGGTCGTATACTCAGGCAGCCTTTCGCACACAAGACAGGTACTAAAGACCTGGACGAAAGTTATGTTTATTTTACCAAAGGGACTACCGCAAATATCCTTAAAAGCGTTGATACGGGTTTTAAAAACGAAGGCATGGAAGATATTATTTCCCGAGTGACAGTCGGCAGGAGCGCCGGTGAAACTAAACCCAAAGAAGTATATATCAGAAAAGAATTTAAAAAAGATTATGCTTCATCTTTCTATCTCCCTGTATGGGTTGTGGTAAATACCAATAAAAACAACGATGAAAAACGTAAATTCTCCTATGACTATGATATAAAGCCTTACCTTGATTATCACGCTTTAGTAGTCGATAAGACTTTTATTGAAGAAATGAAATCTACATTTAGTGTTGAAAGAAATGATCGCAAGGCCATTATTGTAGGGCTTACCGGAAAAAGCAAAGTTAAATATATTGGTGAAACCATAGAAATAAATACCATAAACGAGATTAATATTGACTATTTGACTCGCCGCTATACGGAGATAGTCGAAAATCCTTTTCTTGCTCGTGAAATAGTAAACAATCATTTAGCTTTATTAAAAAAATATATCGACGAGAAAGAGCTTTCCCTCAATTTCGGATTTATAGCCGCCTATCTTTGCCAACGGCTTGAAAAATGCAAAGAAGATTGTGAAAATACCCTGTTTCAAAACTATCTCAAATCTAAAAAATTAGTTCTTGCTGTTTCCAATGATACAGAAATTGGTTTTAAAATTCCCGAAAAGGAAACCATAAATGTGAGCCGTTTCCCTAATCCCTATAAATACTATCTTTTTGACGATGTAGATATAACCGCCATGAATTCATTTGAACAAACAGTAGGAGAACTTCTTGATAAACAGGAAAAAATAATTTGGTGGTTTAGAAACAAGGTTAATCGTCAATGGTATTCAATACAGGGCTGGCAGGAAAACAAAATCCGTCCTGATTTTGTAGCCGCAAAGAAAAACGACAATGGCAAACTGGAACTCGTTTATGTACTTGAGAGTAAAGGCGCTCATCTTATGGGTAACCCCGATACCCGTTACAAACAGGAAGTTTTTAAAATAATGACAAAACAGCGTAAAGAAAACACTATAGCTCATTACGAGCAAGGCGAATTCGATTTTGGCGCGGTCAATGATCAGGTTGAATATCACATGGTTGAGCAGGGGAAGGAAAAAGAAGAAGTAGGAAAACGTTTTTAAGCTTGACGTTCTATTACTTCTTTGCCACAATCTATGCTTGGCGCAACATCATAAACTTAAGCCTCAAAAACTGGGTTTTAGGTTGCATTTGTATTTGTTAAAATGGTTCCATTTGCGAGGAGCGCTTTTGGACTTACGGACCGGTACTATGTTTCGTTCCATGTCCGTCTTCAACCACGCGAACAGCTTATTCTTCCGTTCATCGTCTTCCTCCAACATCAACCGGATAAACTGTTCCTTGAATAACCCTATCGCGATGTTTTCGTTGATTCTCTTACTTGTAGTGCTTCCCCCTTGCTTTCTTCACAACCTTCCGTTCCGTTTCCCCCTATCAAATTCTCTACCATATTGTAGACCAACACCTGGGTACGGAAATCCTGCTCCACATAGATACTCGCGTTCCCCGTCACGCTCTCAAACTTCATCTTGTTCTTCAACGTGTGGTAGCTCTTCTCTATCCCCCACCGCTTCCGGTACAACTGCTTGAGCTCCCTCGCCCCACACTCAGTCATGTTCGTTATTAAGGCCCCCTCCTCTCCTCCACCACACTTCATTTTGATGATCCATGTTCGGGTTTTCACTTTCTCCTCAAGCTCCCGCGTCGGTTCTCTATACTTGAGATACTGGAGGCGAATTTTGGTGTGCGCTATCTCCACTTCTTCATCTTCCCGCTCGATCTCCCCGCTCCGGTAATCATATCCCTATGTCCAGCATAAATCGGTTGTACAGATCATACACCACACTGACGTTCGCCCGCGCTACCGCTTTCCCATACTGGTTCTCGTTTTCCCCATACGTCTGCCGGTTCTCCGCCGAGTTCGGTATCTCCGCTCGGCTTCCATCTACCGCCAGTACCACATGCCCACCCATGCCAGCTCTCCGCCTCTTCTGCTCCACTATAAAAATTGCACAGGCATTGTTGATTGAGTATCGTAAATACATCCGCCAAGGGCATACTCCGCTGCCTGGTCCATCTGCCCGTATCCCCGCTTATTCGCGCCCATACCTTAATCCATTTGTTCCGGATACTTTGCCTGTAATTCCCTAAATCGCCCCAGTACTCCTTCTCCCATAAGAGCCCCTTCCCTATATTATCGCTCTTTTTTCTCTGCCACATTTTGCCCGCCCGCAATGCTTTGCTTTATAGTGTGGGCAAAACATCGTATACAGCCGGAACGTTAAACGAAATGCAGCCAAAATATATTGACATACGATACAATATAAGTTATAGTAGAATCAATCTTGGTATAAGGAGTATTATATGTTTGAAAAAAAATTGAAAATATTAACAAGTGACCGATTTATCCCCCAATTATATTATGCTTCTGAGACAAATATTGCAAAAGGAAATCTGTATAAAAGATTTGATATATCAGATGAAATTATTGTGCATAAAAACATCTATGATAAATTGGTTTTATTGATTCCAGTTCTTAAGGGATTAAAGCTAAAATTAATAGTAACAGATGCATATCGACCGTTAGAAATACATAAATATTTAAACGATAATTGGGAAAAACTTACTGGAAAAAAAGCCTCTCGGTCTCTTGCGTCAATAGAGAATGCCCCACATTCACGTTGTACAGTGATTAATGTCGTTTTAGTTGACGAAGATGGCAAGAGAAAATCATTGCCCTCTTCATCAATTAAAATAAATCCAGAACAGAGAAACTCAGATTATGTTTTTTCTGATTCACCTGAAGGATATGGAAAAAGAGAAAAATAGAAATTTATTACAGACATTAATGGTTTGTGTTGGAATTTCTTCAATCAACAGAGAATGAGTTCATTTCTAATTTCCTAATGCAGAAATGTATTCTGTTATTACTACTGATGATGCTAGAAAAATAAAAAAAATACCTGCGCATCGTCCTTGACTGGGCAGAGGCTCCTACGGACCTGGACCTGCATCTGGAAAAAGAAGGGGGTGGTGCCAGCGGCTACCACATTTCCTACTGGAATATGCACAACGCCTCCGACGGCGCGGTCCTCCTTGACTGGGACGACCGCGACGGCTTCGGCCCGGAAACCATCACGGTGATGGAAACGGACCTGACCGCTGTGTACCGCCTGTATGTGATTGACTACACCAACGGCAGCAGCGCCTCCGCCGCCGCCCTTTCCCGTTCCGGCGCGGTGGTGCGGGTGTACAGCCGCGTCGGCCTGCTCAACACCTTCACGGTGCCGGTAAACCGGCCAGGCACGCGGTGGAACGTGTTCAGGATTGTGAACGGAAGGGGGGAGGGTCTTTGACCCCGCCTCGAGTAAAGGGGGGTGGGGTAACCGCGCATAGCAGGGGCGCTTTGCGGCAGAAAACCTGTTGACAATAAAGAAGAAAGGACAATATACTGTATTTAAGGAGCATTAAATATGGACGCAATTACATTTACTGAATTACAGCAAAATTTAAAGACCTATATGGATAAAGTATTCCAAGCTAAAGATCCATTAATAATTACCCGGAGAAACAATGAAAATGTGGTTTTAATTTCTATTAATGAATATAACAGCTTAATAGAGACAAATTACTTATTGTCAAATGAAGCCAATGCGGAGCATAAGTCAGGCAAAATAAAATCAAGAGAATTATGCGAACATGAATAAACAATTTACTGACGAAGCATGGGCTGACTATCAATATTGGATAGATAAGACTGTTCCAGAATATGCCTTGGAACAGCCTCGGTTACAAGGAAGTTATAAAGGAGTAATATATGAAGAAGTTTGTATTGGCAACAGTTTTTCTGTCTGTCCTGGGTATAACAGCCTTCGCACAGCAGGGTGCTTCGCAGGAGGCTGCGCTGCCTCGGCTTGCGGTGGTGGAATTCAGCACCAATAGCAACACCGAAAAGACCCAGCGGGATTCGATAACGGTGCGGAACCTGGTGGAAAGCCAGATGGTGGCCACCGGCAAGTACCAGGTCATATCCCGTGCGGAAATAGACTTGCTGCTGAAAAACCAAAGCATCCAGGTGAGCAGTATTTCCAGCAGCGAAAATATCAAGAAGCTGCAATTACAGAACATCAGCTACATCGTAACCGGGTCCGTGGACGCCATGGACTCAAGCTATGCGATCACGGTGAAGATCCTGGACGTGTCCACCGGCCGCTTTTCCCACAGCGCCGACGCTTTCATGGGCGGCGACGCCAGCAGCCTATATACCGGCATCCGGTCTCTGGTAAGCGCGTTTACGGCGGGCATGGATTCCAGCGAAGGGCAGGTGGTGCAGAGGGCAGGGCAGAGCGCCCCGCAGTCGGCGGCACCACCGGCGAGGCAGAGCGGAGACAGCGGACAAGTATACAAGATAGGGGATTTTGGGCCTGCCGGTGGGCTAGTGTTTTATGATAAAGGGGTGTTCTCCTACGGCTGGCGCTATTTGGAAGCGGCCCCTGCGGAGACAGAATTTACGGCGCAGTGGGGAGCATGGGGAGCATACCAGCAAACGGTAAGCGGAACAGGGACGGCAGCAGTTGGGATCGGTAAGCGGAACACGCAGCTTATAGTAGACCGGTTAAGGCAATCGGGGGAAAGCGGGAGAGCGGCCCAACTCTGCGTAAGTCTGGATTTTGATGGGTTTAAAGACTGGTTTTTACCCAGCAAGGATGAACTGGATTTGATGTACAAGAATTTAGCGCAGAAGGGCTTAGGCAGTTTTGGCAGCGGTTGGTACTGGTCCTCGTCGGAGTCCAATGGTTACAACTCGTGGCTTCAGAGGTTCAGCGATGGCAGTCAGGGCTACGCCAACGACCACGGCAACAAGGATGTTTCGTATTCGGTTCGGTCCGTCCGGGCGTTTTAACTATTTAACCCTAGCCGGTACGCCCTCCGGTGCGGTATCCCTTGTTATGGAAAGCCGTGCCGCCTTGTCTTTATCGGGAATCAGGTTTATTGTAGAAAATATTAAAATAAGTTGAACGCCGTGCCATTGGGTGATGCGTCCAACAAGGTTTTGCGGAAGGTTTTTACAAAAGGTTTTTTAAAAGGAAGACAAATGAAAACAAGGTTAGAAACGGAAAACGCCGACAACACGGCATTGCTGCTGGATAATTATCTAGGCCTCATGAAAGGCTTGAGCCGGGAAAACAAAATACAGTTGGTGGCCAAGCTAACCCGTGAAATCGCCGAAGAAAAAGACGATCCGAATAAGATGGATCTGGTCGATAAGTTTTGCGGGGTATGGCAATCTGAAAAAAGCGCCGACGAAATTGTCGCTGAAATGCGTGCGGACAGGACTTTTACCCGCACCCTCGATAGTTTTTAAATCGAGAGCTTCTAAATAATGCGAAGTATTTATTGGATACCAATGTTTGCGTCTTCTATTTAAGAAAAAAATACGATGTGGACAAGAAAATTAAAGAAGCCGGCGGTTTTGATAATTGTGTTATTTCAGAGATTACCGTTGCCGAACTAAAATACGGTGCAGAGGCAAGTAATAAAATAGAAGAAAATATGCGGTTTGTTGATGATTTTGTTCAAGATATAACCATTCTTCCTATTTTCAATAGCCTTACACTGTATGCCAGAGAAAAAGCGCGGCTAAGAAAGGCTGGAAACTTGATAGATGATTTTGATCTGCTTCTACCAATGTCCGGTTGACCGGCGTCCCCTTTGGGGGATTCGAAAGAGGTCTATTAAAACAATGCAGATGGTTCAGGAGACATTCTGTTCAGGAAGCATAAGGGATCACCTGCCGCTGGCCATCTTTCGGGCGGGAGAACCTCCTGAAATATCATCCAGGAATTTAATTTCTTCTGCAGCCACCAGTTTACGGTATTCCCGCTGCCGGTGTTCCTTAACTTTGACCAGCACCTTCCGTTCCCGGGACGCTTCCAGGTAAACCTGACGAGCTTCTTCCAACTTTCGTTCCGCCAAGACAGCTTCTGCCGTCAGCGCATCCTTGGTATGATCGAGCCGTTGTATATACCGGTCAAAGGCCAGGATTTCCGCCATGCCGTGGCCGGTGGAAAACCGGGCATCCACCGCCCGATCCCGTTCTACCACCAGGTCCGCAATGGCATGTTCAAGCTGGGTCAGCACTCCCACCGCCCGCCCCAGTTCAATCTTCGTTTCCTGTTCCCGGTATTCCCGGAGTTCCAGTACTTTTTCAAGACTAAATGTAAACTGTTTCATGCGGAGATGGTCATTTCCTCCAAGGGTATTTCTGTACCGGAAATGGCGGCCATTGCCTTCAGGGTTTCCTGAATCGTGGACTTTTCACCCACCCCCTGGATGAGAAATTCGTCGATGGCCCCGTGTTTCGCGATGGCCTCATCAATCGTGGGATTCGATCCCCCATGGTAGGCTCCCACATTGATAAGGTCCTCGTTCTCTCCATACACCGCCATGAGATGCCGGAGGTACCCGGCCACCTTATTGGTAACCGGCCCTGAAATAACCGGGGCTAACCGAGAGATACTGGCAAGCACATCAATGGCGGGATAATGGTAGGCTTGTGCAAGGGACCGGGAAAGGACGATATGACCGTCCAGGATGCCTCGAACCGTATCGGCCACCGGTTCATCCAGATCATCCCCATCCACCAGGATGGTATAAAAACCGGTAATGGTTCCCTTATCGGAAGAGCCGCACCGTTCGAGCAGTTTGGGCATGGTATCAAACATACTGGGAGTATACCCCCGGGTCGCGGGGGGTTCTCCCACAGCAAGGCCGACTTCGCGCTGGGCCCGGGCAAAACGGGTAACCGAATCAAAGAGGAGCATCACATCCTGCCCCTGATCCCGGAAATATTCCGCTACCGCAGTGGCCACATAGGCTCCCCGCAGACGGGAGAGGGGCGGCGAATTAGAGGGAGTAACCACGAGGACGCTCCGGGCAAGCCCTTCACGGCCCAGATCGTTTTCGATAAAATCGTTGACTTCCCGTCCCCGCTCACCAATGAGGGCGACCACATTCACATCAGCATTGGTATTCCGGGCTATCATCCCCAGGAGGGTGGATTTTCCCACCCCGGAACCGGCAAAAATACCCAGCCGTTGCCCCCTGCCGACCGTCAGCATCCCGTCGATGGCCCGCACCCCGGTACTGATCCGCTCGGTTATCCGTCTTCGCTTTAAAGGATCCAGCGCATTGGCCATGGCCGGATAACGAACCGAGGATTCAATATCCCCTTTACCGTCGCCGGGGCGTCCCTGGGCATCCAAAACCCGGCCTAGTAATTTCTCGGAAACCGCTATCTCAAGACAGCTCCCCGATGCAATCACCCGGTTTCCAATCTCAATCCCGGTGGTTTCCTGGTATGCCATGAGCTGGACCGTTTCATCCCGAAGCCCCACGACTTCCGCAGGGATAAGGCCCGGCCCCTTGGGGGCCTCAATGCGGCACACTTCCCCGATGATGGCGGTAGGGCCGTGACTTTCTATGAGCAGTCCCTGGACTTTAGAAACATACCCAACGCATTTGATAGGGTCTATCCGTCCGGCAGCATGCAGATATTTTTCTATGACTGTTTCCACTAGCTTTGGGATCCTTCGCTTCCGGACACAGGCTTGGGTTTAGATTTTATCGGTGTCATTTCCAGAATTTTAGATTCCAATTCTGCCAATTGGCTGGAGATCCGGGCGTCAATCTCACCAAAATCGGTCTCAATGATACAGCCTCCGGGATCCACCGAAGCATCTTCCTGTACCTGTATGGACTTAACCCCTTCCATCATCTGAATAAAATCTTTGATGTGCTCGGTAGCAAGTTTTACATCCATCAGGTTTACCCGGATAATGACCGTCCCCCGGCCCTTCACCTTTTTCAGGGCCTGAACCACATTGGACAGGATCACGCTACGCTGATTCTCGGAAATGACCTTGATCACCTTACGGGAAATAAGGAGTACCAAATCGATGATCTGCTGCTCCGTTTCCGCCAGGATTTCCGCCCGTTTTTCCTGGGCCCGTTCAAGCATGACCTGGGTCCTCTGAATGAGCCGTTCTACCTCGGCTTTGCCATCGTTGAAGCCCGCTTCCCGGCCTGCCAAACGGCCCTGCTCTTCGGCGCCCCTCCGTTCATTGGCAATGGCGGCCTGGGAAGCGGCCTCAAACTCCGCCGCCTTTTGCCGGGCCGCCTCCAGGATCCCTTCAGCCTCATCTTCGGCTGCCCGCTTCAAGGACTGGGCCTCCCCGGTCTTCCGCTTGACCTCCTGAAACGCGGCTGCTTCAGCATCCTTAATGATACTGTCCGCCTCCGCCTTGGCGGAACGAATCATGGTTTCCCGTTCAACATCCCATTGGCTTTTAAAAAGTTCCGCTTCCCGCCGAAGATCCTCCGCAGTAGGCCCCTGATACTCCTCTACTGCCGCTGTTTCTGCCACTTCCTCCTCAGCCTGGACCGGATGATCCAGCGCCACAAAAGATTGGGGAGATTCGAGGACTACTTTACTATCATTGAGGGCGACCTCACCGTACCTAAAAACCGCTTTTGTCATGGGTTATACCACCAATTCATCCTCTCCGGACCGGGCAATGACAATCTCACCGGCGTCTTCAAGACGCCGGATAATCGCAACAATCTTCTGCTGGGACTCTTCCACATCCTTTAACCGGACCGGGCCCATGTATTCCATATCTTCCTTCAACATCTGTCCCGCCCGTTTACTCATATTGCGGAATATCTTATCCTGCACTTCGGTATCCACCGATTTGAGGGCCTTGGCCAGCTCGCCGGAATCCACTTCCCGCAGCACCTTCTGAATGGACTTGTCATCGATCATGACAATATCCTCAAACACGAACATCCGTTTCTTGATCTCCTCTGCCAGTTCCGGATCATTTTCTTCCAAGGTTTCAATAATCTGCTTTTCCGATGCCCGATCAACCATGTTCAGTATTTCGACGATACTTTCCACCCCGCCGGCAGCGGTATAATCCTCACTGGACAGGGTGGAAAGTTTCTTTTCCAGGACCCGCTCCACTTCCCGCAGCACTTCCGGACTGGTACGGTCCATGGTGGCAATACGCCGGGCCACATCGCTCTGGATCTCCTCAGGGAGGTTCTGGAGGATCACCGACGCCTTATTCGGTTCTAAGTATGCCAGGATAAGGGCCATGGTCTGGGGGTGTTCCTGCTGAATGAAGTTAAGGAGGTGGGCCGGATCAGTACGGCGTATAAAATCAAAGGGCCTGACCTGCAAGCTGGAGGTTAGACGGTTGATAATATCAATGGCCTTCTGGCTTCCCACGGATTTCTCCAGCACCTCCCGGGCATAATCAATACCACCGGTGGTGATAAATTGATTTGCCATCATCAGTTCCTGGAACTCCTGTAGAATGCCGTCTTTCTCTCCCGGATCTACGGTTTCAAGCCGGGCAATCTCAAAGGTAATGGTTTCAATTTCGTCTTCCCGCAAATATTTAAATATCTCCGCAGACACCTCGGAACCCATGGTCACCAAAAAAACCGCAGCCTTCTGCCGTCCGTTAAAATCCTTGTCATCTTTTTTCTTGGGTGCTCCGGTGGAGCCGGCTAATTTTGCCATCTCCTATTCCTCCAAAAGCCAGGTTCTGATGAGTTGGGCCACATCCTCAGGATGCTCCTTCGTCAATTTAACAATACCCTCGCGCAGGTCCATACGGGCACGCTCTTCCACGGATATGGACACTTCCTGGTCTTCTTCCGCCTGCATCAGCGCACTTTCCCGGAGGGCCTGTTCCCGCCGGGAACGCTCATCCTCCGCCACCCGGCGCCGCCGATCTATCTCCCGGGAAATTGCCCGGAACAGGATAAAGGCAAGGAGCAACAGGACGAGCCCCACGACCCCTAGAATGAGGGTGGTTTGCATCTGTTGCGCTTTGAAGTATTGGGCGTCAGCCTCTATGAATTCCCTCGTCCGGTCAAAGCGGATATTCTGTACCGTTACCGAATCACCCCGGGCAGCATTATACCCGATGGCATTTTGAATCCACACCTGGGTTGCCCTGAGTTCTTCCGGAGGTATGGGGGTATATTCCCGTTCAATCGAACCATCGGGAAGCACTAGGGGCTTCCGCTTATCATCATACTTCGCCTTCCAAATGCCATCAATATTGACTGAAACCGTAACCCGATCGATGGTAGGACTCCGCTCTTCCTGTATCGAACGTTTATTGATTTCTTCATTATCCGTCAGGGTTTCCTGGCTCACCTTACCAACCAGGGTAGACATATCCCGGAAGGCCGGCGCGGTTTGCCCCTCCCCGCCTGCAGGACCTTCGGGATTAAACCCGGTTCCCTCCCAGGTAGTCTTAGACGTGGTTTTAGACCGGGTGATGGACTGAGCGCGCTCTGAATCATCATAGGAGAGGCCCGGGGTTTGCTCCTTGATGGTAACGGGGAAATACTCTTCAGTACTGATGGCCTTTTTGGACATATCCATATCAAGCTTGATATTGAGGTCTCGAACTCGATCGGGGGTAAAGGTTCCCTGGAGGGCATTGAGGATACGCGCCCGGTATTGGGTTTCCAGGGTCTGAATCATCTTGTTTCCCTTATCAATCAGGGCAAGCCGGTCAAATTCACCCATGGCGGCAAAATCATTGAGCACCAGGCCGTTATGATCGGTGATGACAATGTTTTCGTCGGTAAGTCCTTCCACGGCGAATTTCAGGATCTTCTGGATCCCCTCAATCTTCTTACGGTTCTGGGCGATGTCGCTATTTGGCCGGGGCGTGATAATGATACTTGCGGTAACCGGGTTTTGCTCCGAGCGGAACAGGGGCCGGTCAGGAAACACGATCATCACATCGGCATTATCCACCTCATCCAGGGACTTCACATGATCGGTAACCATCTGGGTAATTGCCCGCTGGAGGTTCACGTTTCGCTCTAAATCGGTAATGGTCCACCGTTCCCGGTCAAAGACGGCCCAGGGGTCCGTCCCCGAGGGAATGAGGTCCTCCCGAATAAGAATGGCCCGCATCCTGCGGGCAGCGGTTTCATCAGGAACCATGATGACCCCCGCCGGGGACACAGAAGTGCGAATCCCTTCCACCCCAATCCGGGTAACGATCCGGTCCCGGACATCCTCATCCCGGACAGGGGCATCAATGAGCGGAACCATCGTAGGGGCGGAAGAAATCGAAAACAGGGCGATAACCCCGACAATCACCGCCACCCCAATCCCCATGAGTATGAGCTTCTGTACTAAAGACCATTTTTCCCAGAGTGTTCGTATTTGACTTACAACTTTCTTAAACCACTCACCCATATTCCCCTCCCCAGAAGAACGTTTTTATATACGGAACGTCATTCCGCGGAAATGCTATTCCGAATGATCTTATCGCGTATTAATAAGATCCTTCCACCCCTGTACCAACCGATTGAGTACTGTTCTCGTGACATTCAACGACATTGACGCCCGCGCCTGGGCAATGGTGATATCATGGACATCCACCGAACCAGGCTCGGTTATGGCGGCCTGTATCAGCGTCCCCGGAGCATGCTGCTGGGCACTTACCTGGTCCAAGGCCCGGAGCATTACATCCCCAAAGGTCCCGGACGGGAGGGCTGCTTCAGCACCTATCTTGTTTCCCAATTCGGATATCCCCTGTCCGGCAGCGCCATCAATTCCGGCAACCGTCGTTCTATGTTTCGGATGCGTTACTGTTAAGGGGAGCGGAGTAACCGCCTGGAGTTCAGGCCGGAAAATAGTCATTGATTACCTCCCGCCTATGTCCAAAGCCCGCTGGAACATGTCCTTGGAACCATCAATGATAGACGCATTGGCTTCATAAGCGCGGGAAGCGGCGATCATATCCACCATTTCGGTCACAATATCCACATTCGGATATTCCACATACCCCGCATGAGGACCCGCCAGCAAGGCATCGGGATGGGTAGGATCATACACCATCCGGTTCTTGGCGGCAAAATCCTTTTGTATCTCCGCCACCCGGACCCCCTTGCCCGGGCCATTGTCCATACCATCAGGCAGAAAGGGGGAACGCCAATAAGGACCTTCGGCCCGGGGCCGCATAATGACCCGGCTCCGGCGGTATGGCCCGCCTTCGCTAGTACGGGTGGTGGAGGCATTGGCAATATTATCAGCAATCACATCAGTACGGAGCCTTTCGGCGCTCATCCCGGTGGCTGCTACATTTATCGCATTGAAAATCCCCATATACTATCTATCCTACCTTAATACCAGATTGATTTGACTGAACTCGAAGGTTTCCGCCTGAGCCAGAAGTCTATACATAAGCTGGTTTTCCAAAGCCCGCATAAACTCCTGATCCGCATCCACATTATTTCCATTGTTTTGAGAAGCACTCCCATAATCCAGCACCCGCCGGGGCTGGATATCCCGGTAATCCTGGGCCTGCCAATTGGGGATATGCCGGGGATCTGTCCGGGTGAGTTCTACCGGGGGCCGTTGCTTTTCCGTATCCAGTGCCCGTTTCAGTTGGCTCTCAAAACTCACCTCTGAACGTTTGAAATTCGGTGTCCCTGCATTGCTGATATTATCGGCAATCACCTCACGACGGAGGGCGCTGGCATCCAAAGCGCGGTGTACTAAATCTATGGTTCGAGAAAAGTTAGTTTCAATACCCATTCATAGTCTCCCCATATATTCATCGGCAAGTTCTATAAATATGTTAGAAATTTTACAAGATATAGCGCCCTAAATCCTGATCCATGACCAAGTCGGTGAGCTTTTCGTTGACATAAGCTTCGGTTATGGGAATCCTGGTGGGGGCAATATCCGGGGCCTCAAAGGAAAGCTCTTCAAGGAGCGCTTCCATGATGGTATGGAGCCGACGGGCGCCGATGTTTTCCAGCCGGGAATTGACATCCGCTGCCAGGACCGCAAGCCGCTCTATCGCGTCAGGGGTAAATTCAATTTCCACCTTCTCGGTAGCCAACAGCTCAATGTACTGCTTGGTTAAGGCGTTCTTGGGTTCGGTCAAAATGCGCAGGAAGTCTTCTTTTCCCAGGGAATCAAGTTCCACCCGCAGGGGGAAACGGCCCTGGAGTTCGGGAATCAGATCCGACGGCTTACTGACATTAAAAGCCCCAGCTGCCACAAAGAGGATATGATCCGTGTTGACCGGTCCCCATTTGGTGTTTACCGTGGCCCCTTCCACTATGGGCAGGATGTCCCGCTGCACCCCTTCCCGGGACACATCAGGACCGCCGCCCCCCCGTTCGCCCCGGACGGCGATCTTGTCAATCTCATCAATAAAGACGATCCCCGTTTCTTCAACCCGCTGCCGGGCCTCGTCGCTGACCCGGTCCCGGTCCACGAGCTTTTCCAATTCTTCCCCGATGAGGATCTCCCGGGCCCGGCTCACGGTTACCAGCTTCTTCTTCTTGCCGCCCCCGAAGAACCCCGCAATCCCCGAAAGGCTGGACTCAAGGTCCTCGAACCCTCCCCCCATCATTTCAAAGGTGGGGAACTGGGGATTCTGGCTGACCGTAATTTCCACCATCCGGTCTTCGAGCTTGCCTTCCCGGAGCATGGTTCTGAATTTTTCCCTGGTAGAGGAGTCCTTCCCCGCGGCTTCATCAGGGCTTCCCTCGGTCTGAGCCTCCCCTGCTCCATCCCCCTCGCTGACTTCACTGGTCTCAGGGACGTCATCAGTGGTATTCTTACGAAACATGGGGATCCCCACCTGAATGGCGGTACCCACCAGGGAAGGTCCTGGTCCCCCGGTATTATCGGGATTTATGGAAAAAGTCCCCATGGGCCGCACCACCGGTCCCGCTTGGGGCTTGGCATCCTTACGCTTTTTCCCGGTTCCCGGCAGGAGCAAGTCGAGCAGCGCCTCCTCGGCCCGCTTTTCCGCTTCGGTGGTAACGCTCTCCTGCATTTCCTGTTTCACCATCTGAATTCCCGCGGCCATGAGGTCCCGGATCATGGATTCCACATCCCTGCCCACATACCCCACTTCGGTGTACTTAGTAGCCTCCACCTTGATAAAGGGGGAGCCTGCGAGTTTTGCGAGCCGCCGGGCAATCTCGGTTTTCCCCACCCCGGTAGGACCTATCATGAGGATGTTCTTGGGGGCGATGTCTTCCCGCATATCGCTTTCCAGCTTGAGCCGGCGGATCCGGTTCCGCAGGGCCACCGCTACCGCCCGTTTGGCCTTCTTCTGCCCAACGATGTACTTATCCAGTTCGGCAACTATCTCCCGGGGGGTAAGCTCATTTTTAAGGAGGGGCAAACTGAAGGGTTCCCTCCCGCTTGATCCAGACGAAACAGGGGCCTGCCGCCTCCCGGTTGTTTTCCTCCCGGTTTCGGTTTTATCGAGTTCCTTTTTTTCACTCATTATACCAGTTCCTCCAAGGTGATTTGCCCATTCGTATAAATACAGATATTTCCCGCGATCCGCAAGCTCTTCTCGGCAATTTCGGCAGCGGAAAAAGAACTTCCCTCCAGGTATGCCAAGGCCGCCGCATACGCGTAATTACCCCCGGATCCTATGGCCAAGGCATCCGCCGCCGGTTCTATCACATCTCCGGTACCGGAAATGAGCAGGGTCTTGCTGAGATCCGCCACCAGGAGCAAGGCTTCAAGCCGCCGCAAGGACCGGTCGGTACGCCAGTCCTTGGCGAGTTCCACTGCCGCCCGGGCGAGATCCCCGGAATACTCCTTAAGCTTGGCCTCGAACCGGTCAAACAGGGTAAACGCATCGGCGGTGGCCCCGGCAAAACCGCAGAGTACCTTCCCATCCCGCAGGCGCCGTACCTTACGGGCATTGTTCTTCATCACCGTCTCACCCATGGTCACCTGTCCATCTCCGGCCATGGCAACCTTCCCATCTCTCCGTACCGCGAGAACCGTGGTACTCCGTATTATCGGATTTCTTGCTTTCATATCCTGTTCCTTTGTTCCTGTGGCCGCTGCCATCCTTCCGCCCTTGCAGAGGCGGTCCCCCCATGGGGATGGGCCGCGGCGTAGACCTGTTTTAAGCGCTCCATGTCCACATGGGCATACCGCTGGGTTGTAGAGATACTGGCATGTCCTAATAGTTCCTGCACCACCCGGACATCGCACCCGGCGTTCACCAGGTGGGTGGCAAAACTATGCCGCAGGGCCTGGGGATGAATGTTCTTGTCTATCCCCGAGCACGCCGCATACTGGGCGATGATCCACCGTACCCCCGGCACCGAAATGCCCCGTCCCTTCCGGTTGATGAAGAGCCGGTCCGTGGGATGTTCCGCTGGTAGCCTGTGCGTCCGTTCGGGAAGATACTCCTCCAGGGCCTGCACCGCTTCATCGGAAAAGAAAACGTACCGTTCCTTATCGCCCTTGCCGATGACCCGGGCCCCGCTCAAGTCGCTGTCCATATCCCCCTGGGTAAGGGCAACCACTTCCGAAATCCGTAGTCCCCCGGAATATATGGTGAGGATCAATGCCTTATCCCGGCGGGGCCATAGCATCTGCGCCGTATCGGGAAGGGCCACCAATCGCGCCATTTCTCCCTCCCAAAGGAAAGCCGGCAAGGTTTGCGGAACTTTAAGGTTCCGTAATATCCCTGAAGGGTCGTCGCACCGGTAGCCCATACGCATGAGCCAGCGGTAAAAGCCCCGCATTGAGGACAGCGCCCGGTTCACGCTCACCGCAGAGAATCCCTTGGCCCCCAGATCCCCGATGAAGCCCTGAACCGCATGGGATGATGCCCCGGCAACCTCGGTATCGTGATTTTCACAATAGGACACAAAATGGGCAAGATCCGTGCGGTATGCCCCCAGGGTCCGCTCCGCTACCCTGCGTACCGACCCAAGGTAGCACAGGTATTCTTCGATTTTACTCGGCATATTCGATTGACGCTGCCTGTTCGATTGCTGTTGCCGGTTCTGCATCCGCTAATCCGGAATCCTCATCATCAGAACTAGGAAGATAATTACATGCCGGGTTGATACAGCCAGTGTGGTATCCGTTTTTCTTATCGTATTTTTCAACCATGCATTGTCCGCACTGGGGACAGGTCTGATTTATGGGTTTAAAATGGCTGATAAAATCACAGGCAGGATAATTGGTACAGCCGTAGAATTCTTTGCCCCGGCCCCGGGTCTTGCGGGCCACGATGTCCCCCCCGCAGCGGGGGCACTTTGCCAGAGGTATGGATCGGGTATGCCGGCATTCCGGGAAACCGGTACAGGCCAGGAAGTAACCGAAACGGCCCAGTTTTTTCACCAAGGGTTTCCCGCACTGCTCACAGTAATAGTCGGTGGGTTCATCCAGGGACCCCTTGAAGGATTCCAGGTTTTTTCCCACTGCTTCTACCTGGTCCTTGAAGGGGTCGTAGAATTCCCGGATCATATCGGGCCACCGGAGCTGGCTTTCTTCAACCGCATCCAGCTTGTTTTCCATGGAAGCGGTAAAGGCCGTGTCCACCACATGGGGGAAATACTCCACCAGCATATCGCAGATCAAGCGGCCTAAGAGGGTAGGAACGAGCTGTTTGTTCGACCGGGTTACATAGTACCGGTCCTGTAAGACCGAAATGATGGGCGCATAAGTTGAGGGGCGGCCAATGCCCTTTTCTTCCAGGGTCTTCACGATGGAAGCATCGGTATACCGGGCCGGCCCCTGGGTAAAATGCTGTTCCGGGTAGAATTTATCTATATGTACCGGATCACCGATTTTTAAAACCGGGTAGGGGTTCCCCTTTTCTTCCTTGGAGGCCAGGACTTTCATCACCTGATAGAACCCCTTCTCAATGATCCGGGTACCTGCAATGCGGAAGATCCCCTCCCCCGCTCGAATGTCGGTACTGACGGTCTTGGTCTTGGCATTCTGCATCTGGCTTGCCACGAACCGTTCCCAGATAATCGTATAGAGCCGGAGCTGATCCTTGGAAAGATACTCCTTGACCGTGTCAGGGGTATAGGTACTATAGGTGGGCCTGATCGCCTCATGGGCATCCTGGGCCTTCTTGCCCACGGTGTATTCAACGGCCTTGTCGGGGAGGTCCTGGGGGTAGTGTTCCCCGATCCAGACACGGACCTCCTCCAGGGCAACCTGAGAAATCCGTACCGAGTCGGTACGCATATAGGTGATAAGTCCCACCCGGGAACTGCCGAGGTTCACCCCCTCGTAGAGCTGCTGGGCGACCTGCATGGTTTTTTTGCCAGTGAAGCCCAGACGGTTCGCGGCGGTCTGCTGCAGTTGCGAGGTGGTAAAAGGCGGGCGGGGCTTCACGGTTTTATCGAGTTCCCGTATATCCGCAACCACACCCTCGATGCCGGTGAGCTGCCCAATGATGGCGGTCACCGCGTCTTCGTTCTTGAGCTCCGGCTTATTCCCCTGCCAGGAAACGAGCTGGGCGGTAAAACAGGTCTTCCCCACCATAAAATCCGCTTCAAGGGTCCAGTATTCTTCGGGGATAAAGGATTCCACCTCTTTTTCCCGTTCGCAGATGAGCCGTAAGGCCACGGACTGGACTCGTCCTGCGGAAAGCCCGTTCTTCACCTTTTTCCAGAGCAGGGGAGAAAGATTGTACCCCACGAGGCGATCCAAAACCCGCCGGGCTTTTTGGGCATTCACCTTGGCATCGTCAATCGAGCCGGGATGGGCCACGGCGTCCTTAATCGCCATCGGGGTGATCTCGTTAAAAGCAATCCGTTGAATAGGAACCTTGTCGGCTTTGGCGGTGATGGCGTTCTTGAGGTGCCAAGCTATGGCTTCCCCTTCCCGGTCATTATCACTGGCGAGGAGCACCGTATCTGATTTTTTCGCGTCCCCCTGCAATTCCTTGAGGAGTTTTGCCCGCCCCCGGACGGTGATATATTCAGGCGCAAAATCATGATCCACATCAATGGCCATCCGGGATTTGGGCAGATCGATCAGGTGCCCCATGGAGGCCTTTACGGTGTATGAAGGCCCCAGGTATTTCTCAATGGTCTTTGCCTTGGCCGGAGATTCCACGATAACCAGGGTTTTTTTATCCTCGACCACAACCGCTTTTTTTTCTTTCTTTTTCCGCTGCTGCTTGACCGCCGATTCCTGCACCGCTGCTGGGGATGGTTTTTCCCGGAGTGTTTTTGTCCGGGTTATTTTGGCCCGACTTGTTTTTATATCGAACACTTCTTCTCCCGTCTTTTCCGGTTTTGCTTGTTTCTCCGCTGTTTTTCGGCTCTTTACCGCCATGGCAACCTATTCCTCATAAACAATATTCAATGACCGGGCCAGAGACAATGCCAATGCGTATCCCTGCAAATCCCCGTCTGATTCCCGGTCTCCAGAGCACTGCTGCTCCCCAAGCCCCTCAGCGGCCGCTCCCCGCGGGGTAATACCCCATTCCGCGAGGATCTCCACCGCTGTGGTAATAACACCGGCCCCTTCCTCTGCAAGCTTCCTGGTTCCTTCCCCCAGCGGAGAGGCAACCCCTGCCGAAGCGACCCAGAGGTCTCTCCCCTGCTCCAGGGCAAACTGGGCGGTGATAAGGGCGCCAGAGGCCTGGGGAGCCTCTACAATCAAGACACCCCGTGACAAGCCGGCAATGATCCGGTTCCGCGCCGGGAAATGCCATTTCCGGGGTTGTATCCCCGGGGGATACTCGCTCAGTAAGACACCCCCCTGTTCGACGATACGCCGGGCCAGCATACGGTTGGTGGCGGGGTAGATTTCGTCCAGACCGGAACCAAGAACCGCCACGGTTGGGGCGCCACCTTCAATATTCCCCCGATGGGCCATAGCGTCAATACCCAAGGCAAGCCCCGAAACCACGGGGATTCCCCCCTGGGCCAAGCCCTTGGCTAGGGTATATGCCTGGGCCGTTGCAGGACCCGATGGTCGCCGGGTGCCCACCAGCGCGGCAAGGGGCACTGCGGCGTTCGGGAGTCTGCCCCGGTAAAAAAGCAGGGCTGGCGGGTCCCATATCTCCCGGAGCAGGGGCGGATATTCGGTTGCGGTATAGGAAACATACCCAATGCCCTGCAGCCGTGCCGCCGCCGCGTCTTTTTCCGCCTGGGCCGTGATGGCATCCATGTCCCAGGGGCGTTTGATGCCATGGCCCAACAATCCCTCAACATCTTTTTTGGCAAGGGCCGTAACTTCCCCTTCCCGGTCAAAGCGCCGGGATAATAATACCCGGTCGGCGGGAACGAGACCGGGAATACGTCCTATGATTAAATCCAATAAGCCCCGATCATTCATAGGATAACCCTAACACAAAGTCTTTGTTTTTTTCCGCCTCAGCCCGTTTAGCCGCGTCTTTGGTACGATTGATGATCCGATCATACAAATCCACGGCAGGACGGGAAAGGCCGGCCATGTAATACGCCCGGGCCAGCACAAACATGGCCTCCACATCATTGCTACTCTGTTCCAGAAACCGTTCAAGATGGGGTATGGCTTCTACCGGCCGGTTCAGTTCAAACACATACAAAATACCAAGACCATACCGGGGCCGGGCATACCGGTCATTGAGTTCAATGGCCCTGCGGTACCCTGCCTCGGCGATGGCAAAATACCGGTCCCGTTCACTGACGCCCCCTTGATTAGCGCCGGTTCCGGGGAACCCAAGGGAGGATTTTGCAACCACCGCCGCAGAAACCCCCGTCATATAAAAGAGGGTCGCATCTTCACCATTATAGTAGATAGCCTGTTCCAGGGCCTTGAGGGCTTCGTTATGGAGTCCCCGATCCTGTAACCGGGAGGCCAAAATTTTCCAGTACACGCCGGTCTGGGCTGCATCCTTAACATGCTGCTCGATCTGCTTTTCATAATCTTTGATAGCCGCCCGCAATCCTTCAATGGTCTCGGGAGGTCCGCCGGCGCTTAATGCCGCGATCCTGTAGGCGATGTTGTTCCGTATCACATAGTTCCGATAGGAATACGCCCCCACCGCTCCCAAGCCGATGACCACAATCACCACGATGCCTACCACCATTTCTTTTTTAATTTTCACTATTTTACCCTATGCGCGCTCATGGTGAGCGCCGTATTCCTGGAGCTTCGGCATATACTGCCGGTATTTTTCCCTGAGCAGGGAAACATCCACATGGGTATAGATCTGGGTGATACCCAAATCCCGATGACCCAGTAATTCCTGCACTGACCGGAGATCCGCCCCCCCTGCCAGGAGTTCCGTGGCAAAACTATGCCGGAGGGTATGCAGTTTGGAACTGACCCCCGCACGCCCTGCGGTCCCGGCATAATTTTTCCACATCCCCTTCCGGGAAAGCCGCGTTCCGGTCCTGCAGATAAACAGGGCGGGACTATTCCCGGACCCTACCAGCAGGGGACGGGCTTCATCAAGATACCGCTTGAGCCACTCGGCGGCTTCACCACCGAAAACCACCAACCGCTCCTTGTTTCCCTTGCCCCAGATCCGGGCGATACCTTCGGAAAACATGATATCCCGTACATTGAGGGAAACCGCTTCGGAAACCCGCAACCCTGCGGAATATATCAGCTCGTAGATCGCCCGGTTCCGCAAACCCTCAGGGGACCCGCTTTCAACCATGGTGAGCATCCGATCCACCGCTTCCCGTTTCAGGACCGCGGGCAAACGCCTCCCCCGCCGCGGTGGTTCCAGCAGGGCAGCGGGATTATCGCGCCGGATATGTTCATCCACCGTAAATCTGAAAAAAGAACGGAGCGCGGATATCCCCTTAGCCGTGGACCGGGAATCAATACCATCCGTGCTCCGGCGCTTTTCCAAATAACGGGAAAGCCCCTGGATATCCACGGTTTCAACCGTACCCGATGCTTCCTCAAGCCACTCAAAGAACCGATGCATCTCGAACCGGTAGGTTTCCACCGTCAAAGGAGACCGGCGTTCCAAGGCAATAAGCCGGGAATAATACTGTTCCAAAACGATCCGATTATGTACCACCACTGATATTGCCTGTCCCTATACTTCCTTACCCCCGCCGGCTGCCTTTCCCGGGGAATCCCGGTTGGGACCGTACTTGCTCCGGATTACCGCAGGAACTTCAAGATCATCATCGGCGTAGTTATTCCGGGACATAAAAAAGTCTGGACGGGTTGTTGACCGTGCCCGGATACGCTGCCATTCATCATAGGGGATAAAATCACCCCCCTTCTCTTCGGTTGATGTTTCATGGACTTTTCCCGGCTGCACTGTTTTTACCGTTTCAGCCTGAAATCCGGTGGCAATCACCGTTACCCGCAACTGCTCCCCAAGACTGGTGTCCAGATATACTCCTGAAATAATAATCGCATCCGGATCCGCTTTGGCGGTGATGATATTGACCACATCCTGAAATTCCGCGAGGGAAAAATCATCCCCCCCAGAAACACTCACCAGGATCCGGGTGGCCCCTTCAATGGAGGTATCTTCCAGCAGCGGATTGTCCATGGCCTGGGATGCCGCCTCGGAGGCGCGGTTATCCCCTTTGCCATACCCGATACCCATGAGGGCATCCCCCTGCTCACGCATGATGGTCTCGGCATCCTCTAAATCAATATTAATCAGCCCGGTCTGGCTCACCAGATCCGAAATACCCTGCACCCCCTGCCGAAGCACATCATCGGCCTTGAGAAAAGCTTCCGTAATAGGGGTTCTCCGCTCAACAATCGTGAGGAGATGCTGGTTCGGGATGATGATCAGGGTATCCACCGCATCCCGCAGCTTACTGATCCCTTCCTCGGCAAGGCGCATCCTGAAACGGCCTTCAAAGTCAAAAGGCTTGGTCACCACCGCGACGGTCAGGGCACCACATTCCTTGGCAACCTGGGCAATAATCGGCGCCGATCCGGTACCCGTACCGCCTCCCATGCCTGCGGTTACAAAGACCATGTTGGCGCCCTTGAGGGCCTCGGAGATCAATTCCCGATCTTCATTGGCAGCCTTTTCACCAACATCAGGCTTCCCCCCGGCCCCCCGGCCCGCGGTAAATTTTGCCCCGATTTGCAGCTTCCGGTTCGCCTTGCATTTATTCAGATCCTGCGCGTCGGTGTTGACCGCGATGAATTCAACCCCCTGTAACCCACAGGAAATCATACGGTTTACCGCGTTGCATCCACCTCCTCCGGTACCAATAACCTTGATGAGCGCCGGACCCGGAGCCATTACTTTATCTTCAAGCACTTCAATATTCATAAAACCCCTCCCCATAAAATTTTTATATCTTTAAGGCATTTATGACCGTATCCATAGCATGACAGCATCCACGGAAAACATCTATACCCTTAAAAAAATTCTGTCTTAAACCAATCTACGATCTTGCCGAACAATACCGGCTGCCGCTTCTCCCGGGAACGGACTTCTCCTCCCCGTTCAACCCCATTTCGCCGTTCCCGATCATCTCCTTCCAAAACCAACCCAACCGCAGTGGCATAGGTGGGATTGCGATACTCTTCAACCAGACCGCCCACGGAAAAGGGTATCCCTATCCGGACCGGCAATCGAAACAGCGCGGAAGCCAAGTCAACGACCCCCAAAAGCTGGGCCCCGCCGCCGGTCAGGACAATACCGCCCCCCAGGGGCCGTGAAAGGGCCACTTTATCCAGCTTTTCTTTTACCATTTTGAAGATCTCCTCCATCCGGGGCTGGATGATCATGAAAAGCTGGGATTTCGGGATGGGCAGCGGTGGCCTCCCACCAACCCGGGGCACAATAACATCCTCATCCCCATCCAGGAGTCCCTCCCAACAGCATCCCGCGCTCAACTTAATCTGCTCCGCAGTTTCCAGGGAGATATTCTTGATCTTTGATATATCACTGGTAATCATCCCCCCTCCGGCAGGGATGGTCGTGGTTGAATAGGGGCTTCCGTCGGAATACACTAATACATCCGTGGTTCCCCCGCCCATATCAATCAGGGCCACCCCCAGCTCTTTTTCCTCATCGGTCAGCACCGACCTGCCCGCGGCCAGGGATTGGAGCACCAGATCATTCACCATGAACCCTGCCCGGTTCACGCATTTTATCAGGTTCTGGGCACTGGTAACCGAACAGGTAATGATATGGACCTCCGCTTCCAGCCGCACCCCAATCATATCCAGCGGGTCCCGGATGTTCCGTTGATCATCCACAATAAAGTTCTGAGGAATTACCTCCAGGACCTGTCGATCCATGGGGATCACCACGGCCCGGGCCGCTTCCAGTACCCGGTTTATATCCTCCGGTCCTATTTCCCGCGTCTCCCGGTTTTTTCCGGTAACCGCCACAACTCCCCGGGAATTGATCCCGTCGATATGGTTACCTCCAATACCGGTCCAGCAGGTATGGACTTCCCGTCCACTCATCATCTCCGCCGACTCAATGGCAGCAGCGACCGACCGCAGCGTGGCTTCAATATTGACTACCACCCCCTTCCGCAGGCCCGTGGAAGGACATACGCCTACGCCGGTAATTTCGAGAATCCCATTTTCATTACGCTCACCGATCACGGCACAGACCTTGGTTGTACCTATATCGAGGCCGACAACTAATCCGTCATTAGCCAGAGGATGCCTCCTTTATCGTATATGACGCGATACCGGTCCTGAAATCAATTTCCTCGATTTTATCGCCCCTTGAAACACACACATTTAATATCAACATCACATATCGAAGCATATCTTCATTTAATTCCGCTCCCACATGGACCCGTATCCGGCTATGAACAGGATAAAGGATCAAGTCATATACGTCAAATGCCTTCCGGTTAATTCGAATCTCCGATATCGTCGCTAACAGTTCCGGAGCGGAGGTATGTATCAATTCGAGATTAACCAGCAAGGCATGAAACAGCGGGGAAAGCCGTATCCCCAGGACGGGTTCGGTATCCATCACCCCGGATAGTATCGGCACGGACTGGAACGCATCCCGATGCTGACCTGTTGGTCCTATCATAAAAATCAATCCCTGCCGATCAAACAACACCGGGCAGACCTTGCCCTGTATCACCGCAAAGGACTGGGCCGCGGCGATGCGGCCTTTCAGGATTATCTCTACCGAATTAGGGAAGTGCTTAATCACCTGGACCGACTCTATCTGATACAGGGTTTTGATACCCCGTTCCGCCCGCCGGGAGTCTACCGTAAGATAAGAGGATCGCGGACCGATTCCTGCCTTCTCCAGCACCAGGGGCTTATCCATTTCCGGGATTCCCGTGATTTCTACCCGTGATAAGGGCAGACCGGGGATTATCACCAAGAGCCACAGTAATTCTCCCCCCAGCAGGGCCATGATGATGAGGATGAGCCACCGGATCGCCCGTTCTACCCCGGCGGCAGTGGCAGATTGAACCGGGAGTATTTCTTCTGCAAAGATATGCTCATCGGACATGGTGGGCCTCTGGCTCCTGAGCGTACCAGGCTTCCGATTTTCGGGCAAACCGTCCGCCCCCGGGAACAAAGAAACCGCTTTTCTGAGGAGACCGGGAAATATTGACGACAATACCGGTGGCGACCAGGGTAACGAGCAGGGAAGATCCCCCTGCGGAAAAAAACGGCAGGGGAATTCCCGTGGCCGGGAGCGTGCCGGAGGTTACCGCAATGTTTACCAGGGTCTGGGATACGATCATGGATACCAGGCCAAAGGCTAAAAGCCGCCGGAAGGTTTCTTCCGACCGCATGGCCGCCCGATACCCCCGTAGCGCAAACACCCCAAAGAGCACAAAAAACAGCAGCACCCCTAAAAAACCAAAAGCTTCGGCATAGGCGGAAAAAATAAAATCCGAATGGATTTCCGGTACCGCCGCAATCCTCGTGATATTCTGCCCCATGCCCTTACCCCAAAAGCCACCGGATGCTATGGTCATGACCGAAGCGCGAACCTGATACCCCGCCCCATGGGGTTCCCAGGCAGGGTTCATAAAGCTGAGGAGCCGCCGCCACCGGTGCGGCTCAATCAAAACCAAGAGGATCGAAAAAGGCACGAAAATGACCAGGGCGCTCAAAAAATACCGAATCCGTACCCCGGCCAACCAAAAAATAAAGACCCCGTTCACCGCAATAAACAAGGCGGTAGAAAAATTATTCTGTAAATAAATGAGTACGATAAACCCCAGGATCATAAAAAAGGGCGGCAAGATACTCTTCACAAAAGAATCCAGATGATCCTGTTTTTTATCAAAAATATGGGCCAAATACAGCGGCAAAATCAGCTTAACAAATTCCGAGGGTTGGAATCCCGGCAGGGAACCGATACTCACCCACCGGGTGGCGCCGTTCTTCGTCATCCCCATCCCTGGAATTAAGGGCAGCACACAGAGGACCATCCCCCCCAGGGCCAACAGTATGGGGATCTTCCCTTTCCGTAACACATCCAGATTAATGCGAGAAGCCAGAAAGAACAGCGCCATGCCCACAAACCCCAGCATGAGTTGCTTTGAAATAAAATAAAGCCCCCCTCCGTAGTCCCGTTCCGCAAGGCCATAGGAGGATGAATACAACGTTACCAACCCTATGCCGATAAGCATAAGAATACTTGCAATGAGTATTTGATCCGCCTGGAGCTTCCCTCTGGTCTTTTCAACATTAAATCGATGCATTGCTATCTATACCAATTTTTCCCCATTATTGAATTTTCAATGCTGAAAGGGCAATGATCGCGAACAAGCCCCCGAGAATCCAGAAACGGATAACCACCTTGGTTTCCGCCCAACCGGACAGCTCGAAATGATGATGAAGGGGGGCCATCTTAAACACCCGCTCCTTCCTGATTTTATAGACCACAACCTGGATAATAACCGAGGCAGCCTCCAGTACAAAGACCCCGCCAACGATAAGGATCAGTATCTCCTTTTTAATGATCAGGGATATGGTGGCAACCACCCCACCCAGGGACAAGCTTCCCACATCTCCCATGAACACTTCCGCCGGATAGGCATTGAACCACAAGAATCCGACGCAGGCCCCCACCGCAGCAAGACAGAAGACCGTCAGTTCTCCGGCACCGGTAATATAGGATATCCCCAGGTATGCGGAATAATCGGCCCGCCCCGAAAGGTAGGTGAGGATCGCCAAGGTGATGAATACCAGGATGAGGAGTCCGGTGGCAAGACCATCAAGACCGTCGGACAAATTAACCGCGTTGGATTCTCCCACCAGGAGCAATACCGCAAAAGGGATCCACAGGATCCCCAAATCAATGACCGGATTTTTAAAGAAGGGAAGGTACAAGACGGTGATGGTATCTTCCCCTGAAAAATAGAGGATGAGGGTTATGGTCAGGGCAATGACGAATTGGCCCAGCAGCTTTGCCCAGGCCGGAAGCCCCTCGGAATTATGCCGCTTTACCTTGAGGTCATCATCAATAAATCCGATAAAACCAAAGGACATCAAGGCTCCTATGGTAAGCCATACCTTACCATTACCAAAGTCCTGCCAGAGGATCATGGAAAAAAGCACCGAAAGAATGATAAGTACCCCCCCCATGGTCGGGGTTCCGTCTTTTTTCAGATGGGTTTCGGGACCGTCTTCCCGCACCGATTGCCCTATCTTGAATTTCCGGAGGGCTTCAATAATCTTCGGTCCCAACATAAAACATATCAGCAGGGTGGTTAAAGCCGCATAGGCCCCCCGAAAGGTGAGATACTGAAATACATTGAGGGGTGTAAAATATTTTACCAACGGATACATGAATTCCAGAAACACCTAAAAAACTCCTTGTACCGGTGCGCCGGCGCCCAATACCATGGTAAGTTGTTCCAGCGCGCAGCCCCTGGAACCCTTTAACAAAACTAAATCCCCCGGACGTATATAATCAGCAAGAAAACGAGATAGGTTCTTTATACTATCGGTATGAAAGCAGGAAATCTTGCGGAGGCTCCCTTCCAATACCGCCACCGCAGCCTGGGTTTCAGCGCCGAAGAGACAAACCATATCCGCCTTGGAAGCCCTCAAAACCCGGCCAAGCTGTGCATGGGCTTCCCCGGTGGCGCTCCCCAATTCCAGCATGGCGCCTATGACATAGATCCGCCTGCCTGGCCACTCAAGGCCATCGCACCAGGCTATGGCTTCCCCCAGAGACTCAGGATTGGCATTATAACAATCCCGGATCACCGTTACCGGGCCATGGAGGATCTCACTCCGTCCAAAAAGGGGCCTAACCGATGCTAACCCCGCCCGTATTGCCCCGGAACTCACCGGGACCTCCTGGGCAATGGCGGCAGCGGCCAAGGCATTCCGGAGATTATGCTTCCCCGGCAGGCCAAAATGGACCGGCACCCTATCCCACATCAGATCCGTACCCCCAAGCCCCTGGTCTATCACTGGTCCCAATGCGCCACAGGAACTAAGGCCATAGTACCTCACCCGGCCCTTAACCCTCGCGGCAAGGAAATCCCGGTAGGCATCATCCTCAGGGATCAAGGCGGTTTCGTTTCCTGAAAATTCGGAAAAAACAGTTTTTTTCTCCTGAGCAATTGCTTCTTTACTGCCGAGAATTCCGATATGGGCGGAACCAATATTGGTAATCAGGGCGAGGTGGGGTTTCAGGATCCTCGCCAGCTCCCCTAGCTCACCGTTCCGGTTCATACCCATTTCAAAAATCCCCACCTCATGGGCAGCGCGGACCATAAAAACCGACAGGGGAAGCCCGGTTTCGGAATTCAGGTTACCGGGATTCATCACCACCGCCTTTTCGTTGCCTATCATGGCGGCGGCAATCTCCTTGGTCGTGGTCTTCCCCGATGAACCGGTGATACCGATTCTGAGGAGCCGGGGAAACTGGGCAAGGTAGACCCTGGCGGCATCCTGGAGGCCCTTGAGGGTATCCTCAACCACCAGGAGTATCCCCTGATGCTCCTGGGCCGCCGTTACAAGCTCCCAGGCGGGGTCCTCCACCCGGGACCGGGCGACCATGGCCATGGCGGCGCCGGCTTTAAAGGCGGCCTTCACATAGCGATGGCCATCCTGGGCCGCGCCGTTCAGGGCAACGAAGAGCGTCCCCGGCAGCACCATCCTCGAATCAATGCTCACCGATGAAAACCCCGCATCTTCATTTTGTCCATAAAAGAGGAGCTGACCTCCCAATGCATCCGGCAGATCCACCGCTTTCATCAGAACCGTGTTATCCATCAATGCCATTGCTGCTCCCCTGGATCCGAATTTGCAACACCCGCTCAGGCTTTACCTTTGAAAGCCCCAGTTCATATATGGCGATATATTCGATCCGTTCCGATGCGGACAGCACCGCGATTCCTTCAATAAGGCTCTTATTGCTTTTCACCCATTCCTTTTGCTCAATTTCAAGCCGTGCTACGTCCTTTTCTATATCCGCGTACTGGACCGAATGCCAAACCACCAGGGCCAAACAAATGGGTATGGTGAGGGTCATAACATATAACAAGATATACCGCCTCATCATACCCCATCTCCATCCAACACTTTTTCAACCACCCGCAATCGGGCGCTTCGGGAAGGTGGATTGTTCCGTATTTCCTCCGCCTGCGGAACAACCCCTTTGGGGGTTACGAGATTAACCTTCCGGTGTCCCCCACAGCGACATACCGGCTCATGAGGCGGACAGGTACAATCCTTGTGCCCCTCCCGGAAAAAATTTTTCACTATCCGGTCTTCCAAGGAATGAAAGCTCATGACCCCCATACGCCCCCCTGGTTTAAGGGCCGCTAAAGCCCCTTCCAGCAGCTCCGGAAGCCGGGCAAGTTCTCCATTCACCTCGATCCGCAGCGCCTGAAAGGTCCTGGTTGCCGGGTGGATAGGACCATGCCGGTAATGAGCCGGGACCGCCCACGCCACAATCTCCGCAAGGGCAACGGAACTGGTTATGGTTCCCCGGGATCTGGCCTCCGTAATACCCCGGGCAATACGCCGGGCATACCGCTCCTCGGCGTTATAATACAAAAGATCCGCCAAATCTTTTTCGGAAAGATTGGCAATCAGGGCCGCCGCGCCACAGCCCCTGGCCGGATCAAGCCGCATATCCAGGGCTTCATCTTTCATAAAGCTGAACCCCCGCCCCCCCCGCTCATAGTGATACCGGCTCACCCCTAAATCTATAAGTATGGTATCCAGCCTGGCAGAGGGACCATCCGCAAAAAAATCATGGGACCATCCCGCATAAAAACAAACCCGGTCACCAAAAACCTTAAGCCGTTCCCGGGCTACCCCCTGTATATCCGGATCCGCGTCAATGCCAATAACCTGTAAATTCGGAAACCGGGATAAAAAAGCATAACTATGCCCTCCTTCCCCAAGGGTGGCATCCACCATGAGTTCCCCTGCCGAACGCGGGGCAAGGAATTGGATTGTCTCTTCCAGTAAAACCGGAGTATGCGCCACTTCCTCCAAATTATTTATTCCATTTTTTACCGCTCAGTTACATTATTATACAGAAGATTATACAGTCAATACTCAAAAGCCTGAAAGAAGGGAATTTGCTACAAAAAAAGAGGAGTGGAAGCATCGCATAATGCAAAACTCCCCTCCTCCCTTTTACTTTAAACAACCCGTAATTTTGGCGGGTGATTACCTCCCCGCCAATCCAATATCAAACCGCTCGGCTTCTACCACGAATCAAGCATATCGTCGGGATCCCGGCTATCCTCTGCAAAAAGGTCCGTAACAGCCCGGAGATCATCCAAGTAGAGATAATAAGAACCAATGGTTTCGGTGGGATCACAATCAACCCTGAACCCGGTAATCTTAATACCCAACTGATTAGTATAGTGGTAATTGCGTTGCACAATACCATTTCTACCATCTTCCGTCTGAGGAGGAATCGCCACGGTCAGCTTTTTCCAGCCCTGAAAATTCAAAGTCCCCAGGGAGAGTTCAAAAGGACGGCCAAAATAATCCTGAATTAATAATTTCAATTCATGATTGTAGTTACGCCCAACCACCCATACGGAAACGGTCTTGGTAATGCCCTCAATCGGAATAGGCCGGCGCGGATAGAGGGTAAAACTGCTATGTCCCCGATGGAGAAAGTCAACCCTGGTACCCAATACATACCGATCAGGAATATCAAGATCCGCCTCTTCCTCCAAGGCCTGCTTATCCGCCGGGCTTCCCTCAAAGAGACGGCTCACTACATAACCCGCCTCCGCAGACATGGTGGAATGCCAATATCCCTCATGTTCAAACTTATCAACCGAAACTTCCTTAAGCCGCTGTTGAGCCGTATCAATTCCGAGCCGGCTCGAGTCCCCAGCGCCAACCTCTTCATTTTGCGCAAACAAAATCCCCGTTACAACCAATAAGGCTATGCCAATAATATATCGCTTCATTCAGCAGCCTCCTCCGCATTCCAGAGTTCCTGCACCCGGGCAGGATTCGCCAGCTCATCGCCGTCGTATGGAGCTTCAAAGGTATCCGTCAGTACCTTGAACTGATCAAAATAAATGTAGAAATTATCTACCTGTTCGTTCGGTTGGGTCCAGATACGGAACTTGATAAAGGTTAAAGGCGCAAGCCGGGGGAGCACCTTTTTAGCCTGGGGGATACTCGAAGGTATTGCAACCTGCAAGTTTTTCCAGCCTTCATAGGCAATGCTACCCAATTTGACCGTATACACCCGTCCCTGGTAATCCCTAAAGTAGGCTTCTATGTAGTATTTGAGATTTGATCCCCATACCCACATATCCACGTACCGAACCCGGCCCGGAATCGGAATTTCAACCGCCTCCGCGTCTTCCTCGCCACCTGCGGCTACCGGGTATACATCAACCCAGTTATACCCGCGCCGATCAAAGCGGCCCCATATACCGAGACTCTTAAGGTCCTGCTCATCCCGATTAGAACCAAAAAGCGCCGCAGGCCATGTCGCAACATACGTCACCTTTGGAAATGTTTCCTCATCGGTCTTGGTGGCGAATTTACTCGCACTAACCTTCCAATCATAAACCGACTCATCGGTATGATCAAAGGTCTCCAAAACAATGGATTCGAGAGCGACGGCGTTCTCATCACCAAAAGCTGATAATACTGCTATACATGCCAAAAGAATAAGGCAAATAGCCCTGAAACTGCCATGTTTCATCCCATACTCCTTTTCTATATTAATCGTTGGGAAGTAAAGTCTAGTAGTAGTATATCATCTTCTTTGATTTTTGTCAAACCCTTACAAGCAATATTACCTACATTATTTCAATTCCTAACGATTTTTTTTCGAGCCCTCAGGCTGCTTACTCCTATAAAAAGGCATCCACGCCCCTCTATAATCAACATCTACTTGTATGTGCTGCATCGCATCTTTTTATGCATCACTGCCTTAGTTACGCATCACCTCTTTTAAATTCCGTAAAACCTCCTTATTCGATAGCCTCCGTGCCGGAAATAACATTTCCGAGGGAATATACCCCTCCCCTTCTTTCCAAACCGCCCCGCTGACCGCCCCGGCAGCTAATGCCCACGGGGAATCATCAAATATCAGTTTGATCCCTGTTGCGGTCAAATTCGGGTCTACCCAGGAAAAAAGAATAACCGGAGTCTTGAGATTCCGCTCAAGAAAAGCGGATACCCGCTCAATCATAACCACACAGGCAATATTTTTTATATCGGAATAATCCGATGTACTGTTTACATATATAGGCTCCTGCTCAAACCCCTGTTCCCGCATACCCGCAAGAAATCGCTGCTTATAGGCTGCGGAAAACTCCCGGTTCTGGAAAAAGAGGATCCCCCTACCCTGGGGGGCCTGATCCTCCGGGGGCCCCTGCCCCAGGGCAAGGATCGCGGCGCAACGCCCTGCCCGGTAAAAATCCGTTTCCACATCGGTCCCGATAAAGACCGCCTTCTCCAGCCCCGGGTCACGATTCCGTCCCCCCAGCACGATCACCGGTACCCGAGGAAATCGCTCCGCATACCCTTCAGCCCCCTCGTAATAGCGGTAGGGAAACAAGACGCAATAGGGATCCCGGGCTTTTTCTTCCACCGCAAAGGCCACCATCTCAGGCTCGGCATTATCGGCCACGAGGACCGGCTTGACCTGCCGAAAAAGCTTAAGGGAAGCCTCAATACGTTTTACCTGGGCCCTCCTGAGACCGTAGAGCGCATTAAACGAAGCGTCGGTAACCAGTAGCACCGGAGCGCGCAGGAAAAACATCCCCCCGCCCAGGACAATCACCAAAGCCATACCCCCAAAAATGTAGCGGTTCTTAAGCCCACGGATCTCCATGCTTGCATCATACCGGTATAGACAATTCGGATCAAGACCGATAAAATGAAGCGTATTATTATTTAAGGAGTTTATATGACCAGTTATACCGAATTGGGCCTTGTCAATACCGTAGCATTGTTTAAGAAGGCGGTAAGCGGCGGTTATGCACTTCCGGCCTACAATTTTAACAATATGGAACAACTGCAGGCCATTATCCAGGCCTGTGTCGAGACCAAATCACCGGTGATCTTACAGGTCTCCGCAGGAGCCCGAAAATACGCCAACCAGAATCTCTTGAAAAACATGGCAAAGGGCGCCGTTGAATATGCCCACGAACTGGGGTATGACATCCCCATTGTGCTGCACCTGGATCACGGGGACAGCTTTGAGCTGTGCAAGGACTGTATCGAAACGGGGTTTTCTTCCGTTATGATTGACGGCTCCCACCTTTCCTATAATGAAAACGTGGCCTTAACCAAGAAGGTCTGTGAATTTGCCCATGCCCAGCGGGATTATGTAACGGTGGAAGGGGAACTCGGCGTGCTTGCCGGGGTTGAAGATGAGGTCTCCGCCGAGCACAGCCATTATACCCAGCCCGCTGAGGTAGAAGATTTTGTGGGTAAAACCAAGGTGGATTCCCTGGCTATTTCCATTGGCACGAGCCATGGCCGGGCAAAATTCAAACCCGAACAGTGCACCCGGGACGCCAACGGCATCCTCATCCCACCGGAACTCCGCTTTGACATTCTGGATGAGATCGAGAAAAGGATCCCCGGTTTCCCCATTGTCCTCCATGGTTCTTCCTCAGTACCGATTGAATATGTAAAGATGATCGAACAATACGGCGGAAAACTGACCGATTCCGTGGGTATCCCCGAGGGGCAGCTTCGGAAGGCCGCCAAGAGCGCGGTCTGCAAGATCAACATCGACTCCGACGGACGGCTGGCCATGACCGCCCTCCTCCGCAAGGTCTTTGCGGAAAAGCCCGATGAGTTTGACCCTCGGAAATACCTGGGACCAGCCCGGGATGAGCTGAAAAAGCTCTATACCCACAAGAACATCAACGTCCTCGGCTCCGCAGGAAAAGCGTAAACAAGGAGGAAAGAGGAATGGAAAAACATTCCTCACTCCCCTTTCCTCACCCCTCCCTGATAGTACCCGTATCCTATGGCGGTGAGCAGGGGCAGCATGGTAATAGTAAACAAAACAAAGCCCTGGAACGATTTGTGCGCAAAGAAGGTCCAATAGGTGGTAGTCGCCATACAGGGGAGTGCTAGTATGCCTGAAAGGGTAGGGATGATCAGGAGGGGTTTTCTCTGGGCAATTGATTGCGCCATGAGTTGTATGAAAAAGGGGATTCCCACGGCCACGGCGGTCCAGAGGAGGGGTACGAGGACGAGGAGGAGGGGATCCTTGTGGGCAATCCAGTCTATGGTCCGGATGGCAGCCCCGGGAATGAGCCAGAGAAGGGCAAAATTCGTAAAATCCGCAGCACTGGCGGCAGCCCCGAAGGGCATTAACAGGAGGCACACCACTAAGGGGAGTACTGCTGGCAGGCCGACGATATCAATACCGGCGCTTATCCATCGGGATACCCCAAACCCTCCTGGTTCGATAAAAGAGCCGAGGAAAAACTGAACCAGGGCAACGATGCTTCCCAAAAGGAGCGCCCAGATACCGCCGGAACCGGCGCCGGTCCTCCCTGATGACAGGGACAGCCAAAACAGATAAAACAGGGGCATCCAGAGCAGGCAGAAAAGGCGCATGCCATACTCTACCACATCCGGCGGAAGCTCCGCAAGATTATGGTGGAGGGGGTGGACAAAAGCCGTGGATATCTACTATACTTATGGTTAAGTGATCGGCGCATGTCCCGTTGTGCCGGGAACCAACGAGGAGGTCAGTTGGCGGATAAGGATTTACGGATTAATGAACAGATTCGAGTGCGGGAGGTTCGCCTCATTCGGGATGAAGGCGGACAGCAGGGGATTATTGCTACTCTCGAAGCCCTCGCAATTGCTAAAGAACAGGGTCTTGATCTTGTGGAAGTCGCTCCCCAGGCGAGTCCACCGGTGGTTAAGATCATGGATTATGGTAAGTTCAAATTCGAGAATGAAAAGAAGGTCCGGGATTCAAAAAAGAAGCAAAAATTGCTTAAATTAAAAGAAATCCGTATGCAGCCGAAAATTGACGAACATGATATGGATTTCAAATCGAAGCATGTTCGGGAATTTCTTGCCGAAGGCAATAAGGTCAAGGTAACGGTTCGCTTCAGAGGCCGGGAACTTGCCCATACCGAACTGGGATTAGAGGTCCTGAAAGACGTTTTGAAACGTATTGAAGGGGAATATGTGATGGATAAGGCGCCGGCAATGGAAGGTCGGTTCATGTCCATGGTATTAAGCCCTAAGACTAAGAAATAGAGGATGCGTCATGCCAAAAATGAAGACCAAGAAGAGTGCCGCCAAGCGATACTCTTTCACTGGGACTGGTAAGGTAAAGTACAAGAAACAAAACCTTCGTCATATTCTTACCAAGAAGTCCAGTAAACGGAAACGGAATCTCCGTCATGCCGGTATATTGTCAGCGGATAATGTGTCGGCCATCAAAAAAAGACTGTTACCCTACGGATAGCGAGGAGGAGTGGTATGTCACGAGCAGTAGATGGTTCAAGAAGAAAGGACCACCGGAAAAAGATACTGAAACAGGCAAAGGGGTATTGGGGCCGCCGGCATTCGAACTATAAAACCGCTAAAGACGCGGTTACCAAGGGGCTTTCCTATGCGTACCGGGACCGGAAGGATCGGAAGGGAGACTTTCGTCAAATCTGGATCATCCGTATTAACGCGGCCAGTCGAGCGGAGGGGCTTTCCTATTCCCGGCTGGTAGAGGGGCTTAATAAGGCGGGGGTAACCATTAACCGGAAAGCCTTGGCGTTCCTGGCGGTGGAGGATACCGGGGCTTTTAAGGCCGTGGTAGCCCAGGCTCAAGCGGCATTGAGGGCGTAACATGGGAACTCTTGAACACGTCAGAGTACTGGAAACAAAAGTCGTCAAGGCCCTTGACTTCGTTAAGCGGATAACCGAGGAAAACACCGAATTAAAAGCAGTGGTGGAATCCTATCAGAAACGGATTAATGAGCTTGAGGCGTTGATTCAGCAATTTAAAGAGGATCAGGGCCGTATTGAGAACGGGATTCTTTCCGCCCTGAACCGGCTCAACCAGTTTGAAGATGCCATGGAGAAAAGCCTTTCCGATTTGGGATCGACCGTACAAGAGGCATCCGATACGGTCGATGAAAATGTGGAATCACCGGAGGCTTCCAAAGGGGAGGGTACTACTTCTGGTGAAAACCATGATAGCGCACCTTAGTCTCTGAGGGTTTTCGTGCCGAAAAGCGATCTGCGTATCGACATATTGGGAATCTCTCTTTCGATTGCTGCTGAAGAAGATGTTATCTATCTTAAAAACCTCCTCAATAATTACCGTTTAGCCATTGAGAATACTCAAAAATCAACGGGTTTGCGGGATCCCCTTAAAACGGCAATTTTGACGGGGTTTTTGCTTTGTGATGAAATAGAACGGATCCGTAAACGGGAAGTGCGAGACAAGGAAGTTGAACAGCTTACCCTGGATATGATTGCCCGTATTGATGAAGCCCTGGAACAGGAGGGGTGACTATCCCATGGATCAGATATTTAAACTCAAAAACACCGTCAAGCATTATGACTGGGGTTCCCCGGTATGGATTCCCCAATTAGTGGGAAAAGAAAATCCCGGAGAGCTTCCCTGGGCCGAATTATGGATGGGGGTGCATCCTGAGGGGCCTTCGGAAACGGCTGGTAGTGGCGGGGGAATTTCACTTCCCGCATTGATAAGCCGGGATCCCCCATGGTACCTGGGGAAAGCGGTGGCTCACGCCTTTGGGACCCTCCCGTTCTTGTTCAAGGTACTCGCAGCCGCACAGCCCCTTTCCATTCAGGCCCACCCCAATGAAGCCCAAGCCCGGCAGGGCTGGGAACGGGAAAATCAGGCAGCCATACCCCTCACGGCCCCTAACCGGAACTACAAGGACCCGTACCACAAGCCGGAGATCCTCTGCGCCTTGACGCCCTTCAAGGCCCTCTGCGGCTTCCGGGAGCCTGAGGAAATCATCCGGGGGCTTGCGGTTTTTTCCCGCAGCGCCCCGGAACCGCTCAAGGGTGCGCTTGCATCCCTGGCTCGCCCCGTGCAGCACGAGACTTCAGACGCGAAGAGGTTTGAGGCGTTCCTCAAAGCCCTTTTCGGCCTTTCGCCGGAAACACGGCAGGCATTAAGCGCCTACACGATACAACACCCAGGGGTTCTCGGGGATCCGGAGGAATTGGTGGAATCAAGAAAACTGGCCGCTTATTTTGCGGAACAGTATCCCGGGGACCCGGCGGTACTTGCCCCCCTGTATCTCAACCGGCTCGATCTCATGCCCGGGGAAGCGGTGTACCTGCCCGCCGGGGTACTCCATGCATACATTCACGGGTTTGGGGTGGAGCTGATGGCCAACTCGGATAACGTGCTCCGGGGAGGATTGACCCCCAAGCACGTAGACCTCGAAGAACTACTAACAATACTGAATTTTTCCGCCTTTAAGCCGGAAATCCTGCGACCCATTCCGCGCAATGATGGGGTACCGGAGGGTTCTTCCTGGGTAACATACCCTACCCCGTGCAGGGAATTCTCCCTTTCCCTGATAAGGGGACATGGGGATGCCCGCGCCTTTCCGGGAACCGGTCCTTCCATCGTGCTGGTAACCGAGGGGAAGCTCACCATATCGGGAAAAAACCAGGCGGATATCTTGCTTGAAACCGGTGAAAGCGCCTTCATCTCCGCGGGGGATGGGGTACCCTGCTCATGTACGGGAACCTTTACCCTCTACGCCGCAAGCATCGGCTCAATACAAACCGATGCCGCTGACACCCCAGACTGCTCATGAAAATTTTCGTGGATGCTGATTCCTGTCCCCGCCTGACCCGGGAAGCGGTGTTGCGGGCAGCAGCGCGAACCGGGATCCAGGCGATTTTTGCGGCAAACCGCCCCATTCCTGCGGTATCCGGGGCAACAGCGGTCATGGAACAGTGTCCCCCGGGAGAAGATTCAGCGGATAATCGTATCGTCGAATTAGCCCGTCCCGGAGACTTGGTCATTACCCGGGACATACCCCTTGCCAGTCGCCTCGTGGAAGCTTCAATCATGGTACTTGACGACCGGGGACGGACGTATACCACCGAAAACATCCGGGAACGGCTTTCTCTCAGGAATTTCATCCTAGGTCTTGCAGAACAGGGGGGTGGCAATACCCGCAACCCACACTACGGCAAACGGGAACTCAAGCGCTTTGCCGACAGCTTCGACCGCATGCTTTCCCACCTCATGCGGGAAGCGGCACAAGCCCCTGGGTATCATCCCCCATCATCAGGATAGAGACTCTGTATCTGTTTTATCTGGGGAAGGATATCAAAGAAAATATCCACCAGTTCAGGCTCAAATTTCGTGCCGGACTGCTTATGAATTTCAGATAAAACCTGTTCCTGGGTCCAGGGTTCTTTATACACCCGCTTGGAACACAGGGCATCAAAGACATCGGCAATGGCTACGATACGCCCAGGTAAGGGAATCTCTTCACCCTTCTTGCCCAGGGGCCTCCCGTTCCGGTCTGTTTTAATCGGTCGTGTGGTCATCGGATCCAACCATCCGGGATATCCCGAACCATCCCAATTTTCATGGTGGTTAAGGGCGACATCCCGGGCGATAATATCAAGCGGCGAATGAGGATCATTAAACAACCCTGCGCCATATAACGTATGGTGCTGCATAATCACATATTCTTCCTCAGTAAACCGGGTAGGTTTCTTTAAAATTAAGTCAGAAATTGCCACTTTCCCCACATCATGGAGCATAGCCGCGATTTTAAAGATATCCTTGAATTTTTCCCGTTCCCTCCCGGTCACGCGATGATGAAATGCCCAGCGCTCATAAATTTCTATGGCATAACTGGCGACCCGGTTTGCGTGGGCCCCCGTTTCCTTGGGATCCCGGAGTTCAGACATCCGTACCATTCTGAGTATCATGGACCGGGTATTATAGGCCCGCTGGAGTACCGCAGTGGCATTAGCGGCAAAATGGGTGATCACAAATTCGGCATCCTTGGAGAAGGGGACCGTATTACCGGTTTCATCCAAGGCATTAATCATCTGTATTACCCCCAAAAGCCTGCCATCGGTCGTTTTCAAGGGAACCGACAGTATGGAAGCGGTTTTGTATCCTGATATCATATCGTAGATGGTATTATAAGAATACGGAGCATCCGGCGGTATATGATAGACATCCGGTACATTTATCAGGGTCTGGGTCTTTGCGCAGTAACCGGAAATAGTTTTATCATCAATGGGAATCGAAAAAATTGAATAGATCAACTTTTGGCCCAAGGGGAGCTTCTGTTGCAAGGTATCATTCTGGGCATATTTTATGACCAGTTTTTCAACGTTTTCTTTATCTTCCTTTACATAAATTGAACCGGCGTCAGCATGGATAACCCTTCTCGCATCCAGCAATATCCGTTCCAACAGAAGATCCAGGTCTTGAATCTGATTCATTTCAGAATCAAGACGAAGAATAGATTCAAAACTGGTTTCTTTAGATAAGAGCACTGGACACTCCTAGCTTTTTAAACATTCATAAAGCACTCGAAAATGTTTTATCCCTTTTTACCAAGATATTACTTCTATAAGTAATAGTATAACAACCGCTCCTATGATATACAAGAGGGCTAAAAAAGGCCCCAGGGGAAGGAGTAACCCCCAGGGCGGAACCATACAGGAAGGAGGAACTAGAAACGGTACACATTGGGCACTTATTACTCATAACATCAACGCACAGAAAAAGTAACAGAATTCCCATTGATTTTTACCCAAAAATCGTAAAAATCAGCGGGCATTACAAGCTCCGTGGCCCTGAGCTATAGTTCGGCGCCTCCTGGGTGATGGCCACATCATGGGCATGACTTTCCCGCAAGCCCGCAGCGGTGATTTTAACGAATCGACGGTACTGCTTCAGATCCGCTATGGCTTTACAGCCGCAATACCCCATACCCTTTCTCAGGCCCGATACCAACTGATGGAGGTAGTTCCGCAGTTCCCCCTTGTAGGGGACCCGGCCTTCAATGCCCTCGGGTACCGGGGTTTCATCCTTGGTAATTTGATACCGGTCTCCGGAGCCGTCCTTAATGGCCCCCATGCTCCCCATACCCCGGTATTCCTTGTAGATCCGTCCGTCAAAGATGATTTCACGACCCGGCGCTTCTTTAAGCCCGGCAAAAAGATTACCGATCATCACCACGTTGGCCCCCGCGCCAATGGCCTTGGTGATGTCCCCGGAAAACTTGATCCCCCCATCGGCAATGACGGGAATATTGGATTTGGCGGCTTCTTCGGCGCAGTCCCACACCGCGCTGAACTGGGGTACCCCTATCCCTGCCACGACCCGGGTCGTACAGATGGAGCCAGGACCTATCCCCACCTTCACCGCATCCGCCCCCGCCGCAATGAGCCGCCGGGTTCCTTCCTTAGTAGCGACATTCCCCCCGATGACCGGAACATCGAACTGCTCCTTGATGTTCCGGACCGCTTCCATGACGCTCTTTGAATCCCCGTGGGCAGTATCAAGGACCACATAATCCACCTTGGCGTTTTTGAGGAGCGGAAGCCGTACCGGGTAATTCTGGGAGGACACCGCCGCCCCCACGATGAGCCGTCCTCCCTTATCGGTTGCTGCCAGGGGAAAACGGTCATGCTTTTCCATGTCCTTGACGGTAATAAGCCCGGTGAGCCGGCCCTGGGCATCCACCACGGGCAGTTTCTCAATGCGATGCTTGTCGAACTTTTCCCGGGCGCTGGAAACCGAGGGATACTCCTTTTCTACCACAACATCCCGGGTCATCACATCCACCACCGCAAGACTATCCTCCCGGCAAAAACGGAGGTCCCGGCTCGTGATGATCCCCAGGAGCCGGCCCTCGGTATCCAAAACCGGCATTCCCGATACATTGCACTGCTCCATCAGCATCTTGACATCCCTAACCAGGGCATCCGCTCTCACGGTAACCGGCAAATCAATAATCCAGTTGAGGTACCGCTTGACATTCGCCACCTGCTGGGCCTGGGCCTCAGGGCTGAGGTTCATGTGGATGACCCCGGAGCCTCCTTCCAGGGCAATGGCAATGGCGAGTTTCTCCTCGGTTACCGTATCCATGGCGGAAGAAATGACAGGAACGTTCAGCCACACATCGGCGCATAAAACAGTCTTGACATCACAATCCTTGGGGAGTATCTCAGAATATCCCGGCAACAGGAGAACATCATCATAGGAATAAGCTTCATTGAACATCTCTGACTCCTCGATATAATCGTAATCTCGGTTATAGCAACCTATCACCGGCTCAACCACCGGCCATTAAGGTCCGGTATTTGGCGGCAATGGTTTTTGCCTTCTTCACGGCAATGCCGCAGTACCGTTCCGGCTGCGTGAAGAAAGCCACGGCCTCTCCCGCAGCCCCAATCAACCCCAGTTCCACCATCTGGGCCCCGATTCGCCCAAGGATATCCCCTTCCCCGGTCAGGGCTTGGGCAAAGCTGCACTGATCTTTTTCTGCCCGCAGGGTGATCTTACGGATAATTTCATGAGCATCGGAAACACCGCTTTCAGCAAGGAGGATATAGGCCGGCTCCGCCATGACATCCCCCTGAAGGTTGGAGCGCAATCGTTCCCGGTCCACCCCAAGCCCTTCGATAACTGAAGCCATGCGGCTTACCGCAAAGCAGAAGCCGGTCACGTAATCGGCCACAAAACGCTGACTTGCCGAATTGGAGAGGTCCCGCTGATGCTCGCTTATCTGATCCATGAAGAAGGTCATGGTCCGGGGCATGAAGGCTTTCCAGAGACTTTTCACATGTTCCGCATTCCAGGGATTTCGTTTCTGGGGCATGGTGGAAGACCCTACCTGGTCCGCGGCAAAACCCTCCCGGAGTTCTCCAATCTCGGTACGCTGGAGGTTCCGCAGGTCATCCGCAAGATTGGCAATGATCCCGAAGGCCACGTTGAATTCCAGCAAAAGCCGGAGGAGGTATTCGGGTTCCACGAGCTGGGTTGCATGTTCTGATGGTTCAAGCCCGAGTTCGGCAAGGTAACGGCGTTCCAGTTCCTCCGGGTCCTTGACGATCATGCTCGTGGCATTATAGGCTCCTACCGCCCCGGCCAGCTTTCCCTTGAGTTGCAGTGAACGCTTCTCAATTTCGAGGATGGATTTTCCGAGCCGGGACACGTATTCTGCCAGGGCAAACCCCAGGGTGATGGGTACCGCATGCTGACCATGGGTACGTCCAACCTGGGGGGTTTCAGCTTCCTGTTCAACAAACCCACAGAGGGCGAGTTCCAGTTTTCGCAAGAGGGGAAGCGCCACTTCCTGGGTAACCCCCCGCATCCGGTAAGAAAGGGCGGTATCAAGGATATCAACACTGGTAGCTCCCAAGTGGACCAAAGGGGCCACTGCAACAGGTACTTTGGTTTTAAGGACATTGACCAAGGCCCGGATATTGTGCCGGGTTTTCTCTTCTTCGACGTAGACCGCTGCAGGTTCCACCGAAGCGCCGGCCTTTTCAAGGGCCGCTCTGATGGCCGGGGTCAAGCCCCCCCGAAGGTCAAGATGGGCAATGATGAGGGCAAGCTCCGCCTTGACACAGGCAGCCACCAAAGCTTCCTCAGAAAGCCAGGGCGTAAGGGCATCAAACACATCTTGTTCAGAAAGGGAATATCGATGATCGATGGGGGAAATATTGCGGAAAATAGTACGAGCTTCCATACGAGACTATGGCACATATCGGAAAATTTGTCCAGGGGGATTTGCACTTCAATTCGGAAGGTGTGCTTGAGCGCGTGGGCTGTCTATTACTCGACGCATGGAGATCCCCTAGCCGCCGCGGCCTTTAACTCAGTCTTGAAAAGTTCCATAAACCGGACGCTGGTGATGGTCTCGTGGGCGATGAGGTACTCCGCAACCTCCGAAAGCGTATCCCGGTTTTCCCGGAGAAGGCTCAGGGCCGCTTCGTGACACCCGAGGATGATCCGGGAAATTTCCTCGTCCACACCGGCGCTTGAGGCATCGGAAGCGGTAAAGACATTAGGTTCGTCAAGGTACTGATTACCCGGGCTTTCAAGGCCCCTCATGCCGAATTTGTTGCTCATGCCGTATTGGGTCACCATGCTCCGGGCGAGTTTGGTGGCCTGCTCGATGTCGTTGGAAGCCCCGGTGCTCTCTTCGCCCAATTCAGTTTCCTCCGTCGCCCGGCCCTCCAGGAGGGTGGTGATCAGGAGTTCAGACTTGGTCATGCCGAAGCCAGGGCGTGGCCCACTTCGTGGAAGGCCACCCTGCGTTTTTCCTTGGGGTTGAGAATCCGGTCCTTCTTTTCCTTCCCTGCAATGACCGCTTCCATAAGGTCTTCCAGGAGTACGAACGGCCCAGGCGTATCGTCCTCATGGCCGCTTCATTTACCATGTTGGCAAGGTCAGCGCCGGTAGCCCCGCTGATGGAGCGGCTGACTTCTTTCAGGTCTACATCGGCGCCCAGGGTTACTTTTTTCCCGTGGACTGGGAGGATCGCTTCCCGCCCGGGAAGGTCCGGCCTGTCCACAATCACCCACCTATCGAAACGGCCGGGGCGGAGCAGGACTTTGTCGAGAATTTCGGGCCGGTTCGTGGCAGCCAGGATCAGGATGCTTTTGGAGGAATCGACGCCATCCATTTCGGAGAGAAGCTGGTTCAGGGTCTGTTCCCATTCGTCGTTGCCCCCTATCTGGTTGTCCCGGCTCTTGCCGATGGTGTCGGTTTCATCAATAAAGATGATACAGGGGCTGTGTTTGGCAGCTTGAGCACACAAATCCCGCACCCGGCTGGCGCCCACGCCGGCAAACATCTCCACAAATTCAGATCCCGAAAGGGAGCAGAAGGGCACCTTTGCTTCCCCGGCCACCGCTTTGGCGGAGGCTCTTACCCCTTCCCGGAGGCGCCCTTCGGCTGCTTGGCCCCGATCTTGCGGTGTTTTTCAGGGTTCTGGAGGAAATCTACCAGCTCAATAAGGCTTTCCTTGGCCTCGTCCTGTCCGGCCATACATTCCCAAATACCATAAACAGAAAGAAAATCGGCATGGCTAAGGAACCCGCCGCCACTTGATTTGGGTCACCGGTCTGACCGACAAAGAACGTGTCGGCCATATTGTAAATAATCGTGACCAGGTTGCTGGCGATAGCCGGAATAGCGAGCGCTATTACCACTTTAGGTATAGAGGGTTCTTCAAATACTTTTGTATTCACGCTTACCGGATCCTTGTCTTACTTATAGTCCACGACCATAAGGCGCGGCTCATTTTCCACGGTTATAGCTTCTACAGGATAACCAATAGCCACACCGGACACCGGCAAAAAATCGGCGGGAAGTCCAAGAGACGACATAACGTCGGCATTGTCATGAATGAAGTTAATCGTCCATGTGTAGACGCTCCCAAGCCCCAAGTCAGTAGCGGCAAGTAGCATATTCTCGACAACACAGCCCGCGTTTGCTTTTTCGGCCCCTCTTATTGCTTTGACCGAAACGACAATGAATGTAGGAGCGCCATAATTCGCGGATATGTTGTCATTGCCGGTTGCAATCCGGGCGACATCGTTAATCCGGTCGATGAGCTCCTTCTTTTGGATAACGGTCAGGTGTACGTTTTGGTAAACCCCGCCGGCAATGGGCGCCAATCTACCCGCCCTGATGATTTCGTTCAATTCCTCTTTCTTGATTTGTTCGCTCTTGAAGGAACGAGTCGATTTCCGCAGTGCAAGTGCTTTCAATGTTTCCATAATAGTATCCACCTTTCATTCGTTTTAGCCGGTTCTCGTTTCAAACCGGACTATACGGTCTAATATATTCTATTTAGACTGATTGGTCAATAATGATTTACGGTATTTTTACAAAAATTTTTCATGCCAAGCCCAAAATGTGACGATTTATGGTATTTTTATTCTTGACTTATCAGTCTGGATACTTCTATACTATTGTCAATAGGGAGATAAGAGCATGTCCAGAACAAAAAATTTTGATGAAATGAAGGTATTGCATAAAATCTTGCTGCTTTTCCGGCAAAAGGGCTACCATCAGGCTTCGCTGGAGGATATTTTGCGCTCTGGCGGGATAAGCAAGCAAAGTATGTATGATACCTACGGCGACAAAAGGCAGGTATTTCTGAAAGCGTTTAGACTTTACCGTGAAGAAAGCGTTAAAGCGTTATTCGACTTGGTTCAAGAGGAGCTAAACAAGGAGGTGAGCGCAATTGATATTCTTCGCAATATGATTTTTCCGGGCAAAACGCCTGATGAAACAGTTAAAGGCTGTCTCATGATTAACACAATGATTGAGTTGAAGGAAAAAGACGATGAAATATCTATTGAAATTAACAAATTGTTGTTATCTTTAGCGGAAATTATAAGATTATTGGTTAAGAGGGGACAAATGAACGGTGAAATCACCGATCGTCTACCGGTGGATCATATTACGGAGGTGTTGCTGAACACTCGTAATGGAATTCAAGTAAACCAACATTATGAAATGCCTCTGGATATGATGCATAACATTGCGAATTGGACAATTGACCTCATTCGTGTTAAAAACAGAAAATTCCCCGCGCCAAGTATTTCCCCCGCGTAAGCGGGTTCCTACATATCCGCCAGAGACAGCCCCCTGAATTCCACCTGATAGCCCGACAATTCGGCCTTGAGTTTTTCCGCTTTCACCGCAAGCTGGGCAAGATTGATTCTTGTGGCATTGCGCTTCACCTCACACACCGTCGCGGTTTTCGTCAAATCGTTCAGGGCAATGATGTCGATTTCGTTTTCGCTTTTCCGGTCCCACCAGCCGCCGATAGTGGTGATGTCCGTTTCTTCCGCCAGTTTGTCCCGGAAATAATTTTCCAGAATAAGGCCGCTGTACTGGTCATAGCCCTGGCCGATTACCACCCGGAGCAGCTCGTATTTCCCCATTTCCACCAGGGCCTGATTGGGGTAGATAAACCGGAAATAAAACCGCAGGTAGTTGTCGATGATTTTCCACTTGGTATTCCGGCTTTCGGGACGGGAAAACAGGGGTTTGTTCCGGGCGATGAGGGAATATTTCTGCTCCAGATTCACCAGGTAGGCCCCGGTATTTTTTTCAATCAGGGAGTCAATCTCGCTCTGGGAGGTTTTACCCGCCGCGATAAGCTGTAATATGGAAAAATAAATGCCGTACTCCCTGCCGAATTCAGAAATCAGCAAATCCTTGCCTTCGGTGAAGAGCCACGAATCCTGCCGGGTCACCGTGTCCAGCATTTTTTTTGCCGTCACCGCCCCCGCTTCCATGAGCAGGGCCGCATATTTTGGAATGCCCCCGGTAATCAGGTAGAAACACAGCACATCTTCCGGGGTATACACGGGATTATGGTCGCCCAGGATTTCCTTGAGCACGCTTATTTTGAAGGGTCTCAGGATGATTTTTGAGGTGAGCCTGCCAAAAAGCGGCTCCTTCTGGTCTTCAAAGAGTTTCATCAAAAGGGAATAAATGGAACCGCACACAATAAAATTGATTTTGGCGGTATCCTTGTATCGGTCCCACAAATCCTGAATGTCGCTGAAAAAGGCGGGCGCCACATGCTCAAATTCCTGAAATTCATCGATGATGAGGGTGTACTGTTCGGTCTGACCGAACCGCAGAAACTGCTCAAACAAATCCCGCAGCCGCGTGATGGAGCCGAATATGCGCAGCCCCAGCGCCCTGGCCGCTTCTTCCTGAAACTGGGCGCACAAGAGGGGTTCCGGTTTCCGAGACACAAAGAGATAGACATACTTTTTCCCTTTCATGGCTTCCAGAAGCAGGGCGGTTTTTCCAATCCGCCGCCGGCCCGTCATGAGCGTAAAAGAACTTGCCCGTTCCGATTGTGCCGCAAGGGTGTCAAGGAGTTGTATTTCCATTGTTCTGTCGTAGAATTTCATTTTATTCCTGCCTCCGTTAATTTAACCTGTATTATTTTAATACAGGTTAAATTAATTGTCAAGCGGTCAGGACAGCGCTATTTTCTTTATTTCTTCTTTTTTGTCTTTGGGAACTCGGTATGAGTCCTGAATTTTTCGCACCGTCATCTTGAGCGTAGGCGCGTTCAAAACGTTGCCGGCGGCCAGCCACTGCCCGGTGATTTCCGGAAATTTGACATAACACACCGAAACGAGCCATGCCTGGCCCATTTGCACGTAGTAGTCATTGTGGCTGAGCGTTTCCATCTGAGCGAGAATCGGCCTGATATGCTCATCGTCAACGTAAGACGCAAGCATGATGACCAGGGCGCACCGGACGTGCCAGGGGTTCTCACGGCCAAGCCAGGTTCCGGTGTGCCTGAAAAAGCGCGCCCGGTACTCTGGCGGAATGACCAGCGACAGAGAAAAGGTGTCAGAGACCGCCCAGTTGGTAACCGCATCCAGGAAATCTTCGCTGTTCCGCAGAAAGCCGCTGTAATCCGCTGTTTTGCGGCGCGAGCGCACCAAGGCCTCCAGGAGGATTTCTTCCTGAAACTCACGGCGGCATTGTTCCAGAAACATCTCAGGATTTCCCGCGCGAATTTCTTTCGCCAGAGCGCGGAGGATGGGCATCCTGACCCCGATAATTGGCTGCGCCCCCGGAGTCAGGGAGGCGGTAAAATCCCGAAATTTCGGTTCCGCCAGTTCTTGCAGCCCCTGAATAACCGCTTCCCGCCCGGTAATTGCTTTTTGTTGCTCCATATTTTAGCGCTCCTGTTTCTCAATGAGTGTTTCTGATTTATTGAAACCCTAACATAAGGATTTCCGGACGATATTCAAAGTGCATGGTGTCGTACAGATACCATTTGCCGCCCCAGGCGAAGCCTTGCTCTTCAAAGGCGCGGATCACCGGGATTGGCGGATTCAGCCGTTTATCCGCGGGAACAGAATGCCAGTCAATCCCCTTTGCGGCAGTCCACTGCCAGTAGGTCTCCATACCCGGCTGCGGGGCCGCCTGCAAATCAACGGCAACCCCGTAAGCGTGAAAGCTGCGGCTTTCGCTGCCCGCGATGTTGCGCCAGTTCCAGCCGGACACGTTACGGATACTTTTGCGCCAGGCCTGAACTTCCTCGTCATTTTTTGTCAGTTCTTGAATACGCCGCTCCACCCGGCCCAAAGGTTCGACAATATCCTGATGCACCTGCACAGTGCTTTCAAGAAAATCGACCCATTGCTGGCGCGAATAAGCTTCTTCCCGGGTGCGGGCCTGCCAAATGGTTTCGTAAAACGCGGAACGGACAGCATCAGGATTTGAAAGCGGGCGTCCCCAACTGGAATATCCGGGCCGCCGCCTGCGGGGAATGATATGCTGCGTCAGGGCGTATAAGCGATTGTCTCCGGATGCATCATCAGGCCGCTCCGGGGAATACCGGTATATGGACTGAGAACGGAAATTCTCCGGATTGTCCGCGTCTTCTTCGCGCAAAAACCTGCCCTGGGCATAGTAATAGGAAACGCCGTCCATTTCCATGACCCAGTCGCCATTACGGAACACCGCGGAGCCAAAGCGCCGGCTGTAGGCTGCCGCAAAAGCTTTCATCACGTCCTCAGCGCGTTCGCCGGCAGCCTTCCGCGCCCCCTGCTCCGTTAATCTGTTCTCCGCCCATTCCGCGGTCATTTGATTGATGTCCTTTGTTTTTACCCCGGCGAGATAACAAAAGGCCCCGCCCTGTATGACACGGGCTCCCCGCAAGAGGCTTTCAAACTCTTCCTGTAAGTCTTCCCCGTCGTGCTGATTTGTCCAAAAAGGAATGACCGTACCGTCTATAAAGTCGGTTTGGGCCAGAAATTCCCGCATAACTACGGCGATATGTCCCTTCACGGCAGGCGCGCCCACGAAGAAGATGTCGTATGCAAGCAGGCTGGGCAGGGGCTTTTTGCCCGCGATGTCAAACAAGTCGCCGCCGGTCTTTTGAGCAATACCCTTTGCCACCTTGCGGGTGTTATCTTTGTGCGAATAATAGATAACCAGAGAGCGCCCTGCCCGCTCATCCGGCGGCGGCGCTTTCTGCGCTTTTAAGGCCCCGCACCCTGCCAGAAGCGCCGCCAGCGCCAGGGCGCCTATTAGTTTCCGCATACCGGTATCTGTCTTTTCTCTACCGTCGTAATCGTCGCGGCATAGATGCTGTTGAGAATTCCCAGGAACGCGGAGAGGGAGAAAAGCACTTCAATCCCGGTCGCTTGCCAAATCCAGCCGCCCAGCAGGGCAATCAGGATGCTGATTAAATGGTTCACCGAAATCCCCGTGGAAAGGGTGGCGGTGACTTCCTCCTGGCTGGAAGCGATGGCCTGGACATAGACATTGCTGGCCATGCTTGCCAGGGAAATGACCGCGTCCAGGATGTAGTTGGCGCAGACCACGAAAAAGGCCACCCGGAAGGGAAAAATCCGGTGGGCGAACCCGTAGAAAAAGCAGACCACCACCAAAAGCAGGGTGTCCGTAACCATGATGACTTTGTACCCCAGCTTGTCGATGAGTTTTCCCGTCAGGGGGCTGAACACAAAGCCGAAGACCGCGCAGACCGCCATCAAGAGGGAAATCACCGAGGCGTCCGCGCCATAGTGCAGGATGAGCACATAGGGCGCAAAGGTCAGGAAAATCTGTTTTCGCGCGCCGTAGAAGACTTCCAGCATGTAATACTTGTGGAATTTGCGGGCAAAGTAGAGCCGGCGGCGCTTCACCGCGACCCCGGAATCCCGCAGGGACAGGGAAATCAGCAGCGCCCCTGCGCCGAAGGCAGCGGCAATGCCGAAGACCGCCTTGAAGGGAAGGGCGGGACTTCCTGAAAATCCCAGGGCTTTGAAGGCCCCGAAGACGGCCATCACCGCCAGAAAACCCGCGATGTTTCCCCCGTGGCCCAGGGCGCCGGTGATTCCCAGGGATATGCCCTCTTTGCCGCTTTGCGCCAGGTTGAGGGACATGGTGGTCCGCACGGGCATGATGATATGCTCTCCGGTGCTGTAGACCACCATGGCCAGGACCACCAGGACTTTTTCCGCTGGAAACCCGAACAGTCCCAGCAGCCCCAGGCACATTCCCGCCACGCCGAGTTTGAAAACCCGGGTTTCGGAAAACCGGTACATCCAGGCCAGAAGCACCACCACCAGCAGCCCAGGGATTTCCCGGAAGAATTCCACGATTCCCCGCCCGAACTCGCTGATATGCACGATTTCCGCAAGATAGTTGTCCTGAATGCCCTTATACAGTCCCGCGCAAATGCCGGAAAACAGCAAGGTAAGGAGAAAACGGGCGGGTTTTGAATCCCTCCGGTAGATGCCGCGCAAATTAGGAAGCCGCATATGCGGCGCAGTATACTCTAAAGCCCGAAAATATACCAGATGGCGTACGAGGCCTCCGTATCGCCCCCGCCGCCCCCTTGACACTCTTCCCCTTGTTTTGCTATACTCTCCCGCATGTTGCTTTTTGGAGAAGGAGGAGCGCATGACCACAACTACCACAAGACTTACACGGCAGCCTGACGCAGCACACTTCAACGCTGCCCTCCCTGGCAGGAAAACC
>JAITNP010000256.1 GCA_031290455.1 Treponema sp.
CCCGTGGATGACCGCTCCTTCTCCCTCCTCCCGCATTTGCCGTTTTAGTTGTTTTACCCGCCTTTCACTGAGGCCCAGCCTCCGGGCCGCCTCGCTTACCGGGTATGCCCCGTCAATCGCCCCTTGTATCAGGGCTAACTTCCCCAACGCTGCCTTGCTCATCATGTATTTCATGCCTCCTCATATACCCGAGGGGGTGAAATTTTCCCTCGTGGTTCTTAGGGGTGAAATTATCACTTGTGAATCACAAGGGTTCCTATTGAGCTATTGACATTTAATTACTATATGATTACTATGAATAATAATCTACTAATCATATCGGATTAGGAGTATGCCAAGGAGAAACAAGAAGGAGCAATGAACATGAAGAAGCTTTTTACGGTGGTGTTGGCGCTTGCCGCAGCTGCGGCGGTGTTTGCAGGGGCTAAAAAGGAGACCTCCACGGAACAGGTGGTAAAAATCGGCCTGGTGGGCGAGATTACCGATCAGTGGACGCCGGTGATCGAAGCACTGGGCAAGGAAGGGATCCGCATCGAACTGGTTAAATTTTCCGAGTATGTACAGCCGAACCGAGCATTGGAGGATGGTGAAATCGATCTGAATTCCTTTCAGCATTACGCCTATCTGAACAATGAAATCAAGACCAAGGGCTATCATTTAAGCCCTATCGGTGAAACCCTGCTGGCGCCCCTGGGGCTGTATTCAAAGAAGGTGAAGTCCGTTGGCGAACTGAAAAGCGGCGACAGCATTGCCATTCCCAATGACGCGGTGAACGGCGGCCGGGCCTTGCGGGTACTGGAAAAAGCGGGCCTGCTCACCATTCCCGAAGCGGCGGGTCCCATCCCGCAGATCAGCGATATAACGGAAAACCCCTTGAACCTTCAATTCGTTGAAGTTGAGGCGGCGCAAACGCCCCGGCTGCTGGACGATGTGGCGGCTTCCATTATCAACGGCGGTCACGCGGTTGACGCGGGTCTGAACCCCGAACGGGACAGCATCGCCCTAGAACGGCAGGACGGCGGCAGTCAGAATCCTTATATCAACATTATTGTTGCCCGTACTGCCGACAAGGATAATCCGCTTTACAAGCGGGTGGTCGACGCCTATCACAGCGACGCAGTAAAAGAAGTGTTCCGAACCGTGTACAAGGGCGCCTTCATTGCGGCCTGGTGATCGTTTGCATCCTGAAAAATGATAGAGCTGGATGCCATTTCAAAAACCTTCCGGGGAAACGGCAAAGCCGTTGAAGCGGTCAGGAACGTTTCCCTCAAAATAGGCGAGGGGGAAATTTTCGGCGTTATCGGTTATTCCGGCGCCGGAAAGAGTACCCTGGTTCGCTGTATCAACATGCTTGAACGGCCCGACACCGGGGCGGTACTGGTAAACGGCCAGGATTTGATGAAGCTCGCGCCCCGGGAACTGCGGCATGCGCGTAAGAGCATCGGCATGATCTTCCAGCACTTCAACCTCTTCCGTTCCCGCACTGTGGGGGGGAATATCGCCTATCCTCTGAAATACCGGGGTTTGAGCCGGAAAGAAATCGTGGAACGGGTACGGGAACTGCTTGACCTGGTGGGCCTCTCCGACAAGGCCGATGTGTACCCGTCCCAGCTTTCCGGGGGCCAGAAACAGCGGGTCGGCATCGCCCGGGCCCTGGCGTCGAAACCTTCAATACTGCTCTGCGACGAAGCGACCAGCGCCCTGGACCCCCAGACAACCCAGTCTATCCTTGGCTTGCTGCGGGAACTCAACAAAAAGTTGGCCCTTACCATGGTGATAATCACCCACGAGATGCATGTGGTAAAATCGATCTGTACCCGCGCCGCGGTCATGGATTCCGGCCTTATCGTGGAAAGCGGTTCCATTTTTGATATTTTTTCAAACCCCCAGGCGCAGATTACCCGGGACTTTACCGCCACCACATCGAACCTGCACAAGATCTACGACCTCCTCAACGAAGACTCCCCCATCGTCCGCCTGCTGCCCTCCCAGGTGCTTGCCCGTTTTAGCTATACCGGACGGAACACAGTGGAAGCGTTGATATCGACAGCGTCCATGTTGTTTAATGTAAAAATCAATATCATATTTGGGGATCTGGATATTTTGCAGGGAACGCCAGTGGGAGGGCTTATCAATATTCTTGATGGGGAGCGCGAGGCGGTCGAAAAGGCCGTTCAGTGGATCATTGCCAAGGGTGTCCGGGTGGAGGTCATTAAACGTGGGGATCATTAAACATGGATAAACTGCTTGCAACACTGATGCCCAACGTAGTAACAAAAATTCCGGAACTCTTAAAATGCACCGGTCAGACCCTGATTATGATGCTCATCACCGGAACGATTTCTTTTGCCATCGGCATGGTGCTTGCCGTCGTATTAACCGTTACCCGGAAGGGTGACATACTGGAAAACATTCCCCTGTGGACGGTACTCGACAAGATCATCAATTTTTTCCGTTCCGTCCCCTTTATTATTATGATAGCCCTGCTGATTCCGGTAACCCGTATGATTGTGGGAACCGCCATCGGCGTGAAGGGTTCCATCGTTCCCCTAATTTTTGGAACCGCCCCGTTCTTTACCCGGCAGATAGAAAGCGCTCTTGCGGAGATTGAACGGGGTTCCATCGAAGCGGCCCAATCCATCGGTACGAGTCCCGCGGGAATTATTTTCCGGGTCTACTTGAAAGAGAGCGTTCCCGGCATCATACGGGGAAGCACCATTACCTTCATCAGCCTGGTGGGGCTTACGGCGATGGCCGGCGCGGTGGGCGGCGGCGGCCTTGGAGACTTTGCCATCCGTTACGGGTATCAGCGCTACCAAACCGACGTTACCATCGTTACGGTGATCCTGTTGATCCTTATCGTTACGGTTATACAGGCGGTGGGCGCGTTTTTTTCACGAAAAGCACTGCATTAGGAAGCACTATGCCATTCAATACATCAGATTTACAGCAGACTTTGGAGCATCACTTCAAGTGGTTTCACCGGCATCCTGAATTAAGCAACCAGGAAACAGGAACCACCGCCCGTATCCGGGAAATCCTTAGCACCACGGGAGTAACCGTACTGGACACAGGGCTTAGGACCGGCCTGGTTGCGCGTATCGGCCCAGAGGGCAACGGAAAGGTCATTGCCCTCCGCTGCGATATTGACGCACTGCCGCTTAGCGAGGCATCGGGCCTGGACTATGCCTCGGAACACGCGAGCTGTATGCATGCCTGTGGCCACGACTTCCATTTAAGCGCCATGCTGGGTGCGGCGCTCCTCTTAAAGGAACAGGAACAAGACCTTGCCGGCACGGTGAAGCTGATATTTCAGCCGGCGGAAGAAGGGGGCGGCGGGGCGCAACAGGTGCTTGATTCGGGTGTTCTTGATGACGTGCAAGAAATCTACGGCATTCATGTGGCGTCGGAACTGGAAGCTGGCATTATCGCCGTCAGCCCCGGCGCTACTTATGCGTCAGTCGGTTCCTTCCGCCTTGTTATACAGGGCAAAGGTGGCCACGCCGCGGCGCCCCATGAATGCCGAGATCCCATCGTGGCGGCGGCCCAGGTTATCAATGCCGTGCAGTCCATTGTCAGCCGCGAGACCAGTCCCTTTGATCAGGTCGTGGTCAGCGTTACCCACATTGAAGCGGGGACAACCTGGAATGTCATTCCCCAGGAAGCGCTGCTTGAAGGAACTTTCCGCGCCTTTAGCGCGGAAAAGCTCGGTACGGTCGCAACACGGATAGAACAGATAAGCCGGAGCATCGCTGAAATGTACAACATGGACGCGGAGTACCAGTGGCATTGTTATACCATATCCACGAACAACGATCCCGAGCTTTGCGAGTTTGTTGTGGATACGGCAAAAACATTAGGTCTACGGGTGGTTCCTTCAACACCGCAGATGAGCGGCGAGGACTTTGCCCTATACCAGCAGCGTATCAGAGGGGTGTTCTGGAATATCGGCGTTGGGAGTCTCCAGGGTACCCACCATCCAGGTTTTGTCGCGGACCCCGCCCCGCTTTCCACTGCGGCGCAGCTGCTGGCGGCTTTGGGTGGAGCTGCGCTGGAAAGGGGCTAGCAGCCAGTCATCTATGAAAAGGTGAATAAGTATGATAAGCTCATGGTCATAGAATCCAACCAGGGAGGGAAATCATGACCAAGAAATATCGGATAACCCTGACGGATGAAGAACGGAAACATCTGAGCCGTAACCCGGCCTGAAGATAGCACACGTCCCTTAGTCTGCATGGACGAAAGTCCCAAACCGTTGATAGGGGAAGTTCGTGCGGAACTTCCGGCTGAACCGGGAACCCCGGCGCGGTTTGATACCGAATAGGTGCGGAATGGAATCTGCGAATTGTTTATGGTTACCGCACCCCTAGAAGGCTGGCGACGGGTGGAAGTAACAGAACACCAGAAGAGAGCAGATTGGGCGCATCAGATAAAACGATAGGGCCGAGATAGCGTTAAGCGTACTGGGGGATTGTATCCAAGAGGGTTGATCTATGACAGAAACCCGTAATGCTTTATATAATGCATGAGCCACCTCTGTCGTCGAAATCCTGCGGTTTAGGCAGCGCGTTTTCCTGGTATAATTTTCTCTATTCGATAGTTTTATAGGAATTATGAGGATATAGGTGCTATATTATATTACAACAGCTTAGAAATGAGCTTATAGTATAGATATTAAACGATGTATTAATCGGGAAGATTCCATCGGCGGAGTATTGTGTACTATTTACCACGTGGTTTAAAGGAGTTGTTTTGAAAAATATGCATGCGGTCATTGATACAGGAGAAACCTATGCGGCCTACTATGATTATCATGAACTGGTTGAACGGCTTGAAGCGTTTTTTGGTAAAATAAGAGAGAAGATTTTTATACCTAAGATTGCTATTGATATTATGGTAAAAAAAGTATACTCCTCATGGCAACAGTATATCGGTTTTATATCCGGTAAGGGAAACGAGTGCCAGACCTTGGCAAAACGTTCCCTGAATACGGCAATCCTGACCGCTGCGATCACCACGGGTCTCAGCTTATTCGAGCACCAGCGTTTGCAGATAGTGGAAGGGGCGTTGTTCCATGATATCGGGATGCTCCATATCCCGGACACGATTCTTGACAAGCCGGAATCCCTCTCGGAAGCCGAACAACAGTATATCACCGTGCATCCTCTGTATGGATACAAAATTCTGGAAGAAGCGTTGTGGCCTGATGCCAAAAAGTTAGGTCCGATTATCCTGCAGCATCATGAACGCTGGGACGGGACCGGCTATCCCCAAGGACTTGCCGGACTGGACATAGACCTGGGGGCGCGGGTCGTATCGGTCGCCGATGCCTACGCGGCCATGGTAAGCCAAAAAGTATACCGGGATGCCATGAGCGGATATCAAGCCATGTATACCCTGTTATCCAATGATGTGAGCTGCTTTGATCCGGCTATTCTCAGGGTATTTGTGCGGAGCATGGGTATATGTCCCGTTGGTTCTATCGTACAGCTTAATAACGGGGCGGTGGCCCAGGTGGTTGAGCCGGATGAAAACGCATTCCTGCGGCCACGGATCCGTATTCTCATTGATCAATGGGGAAATCGCTGTACCGATGAAAACAGCGAAACGATAAAGCTGTCGATGGAAAAAACGCTTTCTATTGTTAAAACCTTTACACCCGGGGAACTAGCCGAAATTACCTGAACGCGCCGGAAACCGAGTCCGCTACCAGAACCCGGGAAGGGAATCTTTAATGGCAAATCCTCAAGGTAAAACCGGTCTCAAAATGTTCCCCAGGCCCGAGGGAGAGTGGTATGCGGGGCATAATACAGGTGGACTGATACATATCTATAACACCTCCGGCTATGGGGCAGGGGGTCTGGATGGGTATGATCCAGGCGTCAAAGCGCTGGTCTGTATATGGCTGGTCTAACATGAGATAGATGATCACCTCATTTTTTATGTCCTGCAATTTAATGCCCATGAGGTTCTGCAGGCTTGTTGCTTCCAGGGCAACCGCTTCGTTGGTTCCATTGGTTACCTCGGTATGGAGTTTAAAAATCCGCAGAATTGCCTCTTCCGTGCCGGGAAATGAAAGGTCGATGCTGGGAATAAAAGTACAGCGTTTCCGGTCCTTTCCCTGGTTGGTAAGGGAATAGTGCAGGCTCAGGGTATCATGTTTAAGGTGATAGGTTTTATCCACCTCTATGGCCCCGTAACCTCCCCCTGGCTTCGCCGGAAGCCTGAAATGGACTTTTCCGTGTTCCCGGTCCAGGGCTACCAATTCAAACCGTTCGTTTCCACAAAAACGAACCCCCGGGTGTCCAGCAACCAGATGACCGGTTAACCGGCTTTTAAGCGCCTCCTGAAAGGTCAGTTCCGATGGAACCAGGTAATCAGCAAAGGCGGAACGCCGGGTTCCCCCGTCACCGGAGATCGGGTTCAATTCCCCGCACTGGGAAAAGGTATCCAGGTAATTCCAGGTCTTGGGCAGGTAATCCAGCTCAAAAACACTGGCCCCCTCAAGTTTGATATAACAGTTGATATCCTCACCCTGAAAAAGATATTCTCCGTCACCGTCCAAATCAAAATCAAAATTCATGAGAGACGGAATAAAATCCCCCTTTTCGCGGGTTATCTTTTCCGCCCCCAAAAGCGCCTTGTAAGCGGCTTTCCGAATGGAAGACCGGTATATACCGCCATGCACCGCCGGACAGAAGGAATCATAGCCTTGGGCCTTCCAAAGCTCCTCCCGGGCAATGCGCTTCCGGGACTTATCACCCCGGAGCTGGTTGATAAGGACATGGGTAAACATCATCTTGGCATAGATACCGTTTGCTTCGGGGAAGCTAATCAAAAACCGCTGAGGCAGGCTCGAAGGGGAACCAAAGGCGTCTGTCGCCAGTGCGCCTTCTGCCATGGAACTGGGGAAATAGACTTTTTGAAGCCCCTTGAGGTTTTTGAAAAACCTGCCGGGACTGGTAAACTCAACCCGGGACTCGAAGCGGGAAAGGTCTTCAAAAAACTGGTGAAAAGTTACCTCCGGGGCCTGGGAAGGGCCGTTTTCAGCAAAGAGCTCTTCCGGAAAGACGCATATAATGCGTTCTCCCTGGGTAGGATTATTGGTAACCAGGTCTTCCATAACCATGGACGCCCTTTTTTGGGCAAATTCGACGTGTATCCTGCTGGCAATCGGAAAAATGGTGATGAGTTTCCCCTGATCCTCACTGATACAGGGGGCGATTGCCTCCCCGGATAACCCCGCCAGTTTAAACTGCGCTTCATCGAGGAAGGTGTACCCCATCCCGCAGGTGCTCAAGGGACCGACCATGTGCTGCTCCCAGGCCAGGGCCGGCAGGCGGCAGCCCTGGGGACGTTTACCGAATTGCTTGCGGAGGTAGGTAGTAAGCAGCTCTATTTGTCCTATTTTATCCGGGAGGGGCAAAAGGGGCATCATAGGCTCATAGAACCCGCCTCCCAGCAATTCCACCTGCTTCCGGGAAACCAGGTCGTCAATCAGCATGAAAAATTCAGGATGGGCCTTTTCTATCCAATGCAGCAATACCCCGGAATAATGCAATACCGCCTGAATTTTGGGGTATTTATACAGGGTTGAGATGAAGGGTTTTAACCGGGCATTATATGCTCGTTCAAATTCATCATCCCCGGCTCCGTAGGGAAGGTGGTGATGAGCGCCTAAAATAAAGCTAATCGTATCATTCATGTTTTATGGGCTTATCCTATGGCCGTATTGTAGCCTACTTTCTCTTTCATGAAAAGCTAAAGCTGGGCAGGATCAAAAAAGCCCGGCAATGAGCCGGGCTTCGTTCAGCATACCGTTATTATGAAATTAAAGAAACATACACGGTTACTCAATAATTGCGATAATATCCGCCGCCTTGAGAATAAGGTATTCCACCCCATCAATCTTTACCTGAGTTCCGGCATACTTATCGTACATCACCTTTTGGCCGGCCTTGACCTTGATCTTCTCCTGATCATCACCGACTTCCACCACCAGCCCGGTCTGGGTTTTTTCCTGGGCGGTATCGGGGATGATGATCCCACCGGCTGTTTTGGCCTCGTTTTTTTCGAGTTTTACCATGACTCGGTCTGCTAAGGGCTTTACTTTCATATTATTCCTCCATAATGAACATATTATGATAAATTAGTGAATATTTGGATAAGTAGAATATACGAAAAACCCTCCCGATGGTCAAGAAAATATGCTGAATTTTTAGTAAAGTCATTTTGACACACTTTTTGGCCGCTTTTGGAAAAAAGGGTCATTATAGAACTAAACGCCTTCCCTGGGTACGGCGCAGTACCGGTACCGCCCTGGAGTACCGCCTTCATCGGCCTTTTATTAAGCGCATAATTCTTTATAACATATCGAATTAGGGTATCCATAGGCGATACTTTTAAAAAAAATCGGTTCCCCCCCTTGACTTGGCACACTTATTGCATGTATTTAAATAGGATGTACAATAAGGAGATACAACATGACGACCATAAAAGTAAAAAAAGATACTAATCCGGTGGGAACCTTCGGTTCTGATGAAAATGTTCTTTCTATGTACTTAAAAGAAATTAATCGGATTCCCCTTTTAACGAGGGAAGAAGAAGATACGATTGCCCGGTCAGCAGCCGAAGGCAACAAGGTGGCGCGGGACAAACTGGTAAGTGCAAACCTCCGGTTTGTGGTCAATGTGGCGAAGAAATATCAGGGACAGGGGCTTCCCTTGTCGGATCTTATCAGCGAAGGCAATATCGGCCTCTTAAACGCCATCGAACGCTACGATGTGGATAAGGGCTATCACTTCATTTCTTACGCGGTGTGGTGGATCCGCCAGTCAATCCTCAAAGCGATCTGCGAAAAATCCCGGATGATCCGGCTTCCCCTGAACCGGGCGAACGAATTGGTTCAGATTGAAAAGGCCCGGAAACTGGTCCAGGATGATCGGGGCGCCCGGGCGGAAATCAACGAGATCGCCCGGCTCCTGGATATGGATGCGGATCATGTGGAGGACCTGGTCAACATCAGCCGGGACCTTATATCCCTGGAAAATCCCGTATACGCCGAGAAGGATTCTTCCATTTTGGAGGATTTTATCGAAGATGAAAGCTATTGCGCTCCAGATGAACATGCCGTAACCAGCGCCCTTCAAGCGGACATTGAAACGGTACTCAGCACCCTCAATAAAAAGGAAGCGGAAATTATACGGTTCCGTTTTGGGCTGGGGGATACCATCCCCATGTCCTTAAAGGAAATCGGGGATCACTTTAACCTTACCAAAGAGCGGATCCGGCAGATCGAAAAGAAGGCCCTGAAACGGCTGCAACATCCTTCCCGACAGCGGCTCTTAGAAAGTTATGTAGCATAAGCGATATAAAAAGCCCTTCCAGTGGAGGGGCTTTTCGGAATTTGAAGCTTGCAGGGGGATAGTAAAAGTATTTTAATATTGAGAAACTGTTAGGCACATAGCTGATGGATTCTCTCTATATTTATAAGGAAAATCTCTACCCTTTCACCAGGGAATACCTCTTCGGTAAGAAGACCCGGAAAGAGATCTACAAGATTTCGGAAGATGGAGTTCTTCCAAAGCAACCTGCTCATGGACACGCTGGAACACCTTGAGGAACGTTTTGAGCAGGTGGTGGAACGGATACCGATAGCCGGTACGCCTTTTATGCGTGAGAGCTTATAGTAAATCTACTAAATATATATCAACTTAAATACTTATAAATTGCGGTTTCAAGCAAGTCATACATTGGAGCGGTATCACGAAGTTCCCTTTTCATATTCGCCCATGTCTTTTCAATCGGATTGAAGTCCGGCGAATACGGCGATAA
>JAITNP010000061.1 GCA_031290455.1 Treponema sp.
GCTTTCGGGTAAAGACGTCTGTCTCAGCTCTATCCTCTCTATTACTATAGATTATCACTATATATCACAGTCAAGGCTAAATGTCAAATAAAATTTAGAAAAAATGTAATTTTATGTCATTTCGGGATATTGAGAGCCGGCGTCGGCAACATAGTCCTTGCCCCCTGGGGAGCGGTTTATTATTATTATCACATGGAATTACCCTGTTACCCTGAATTCGTACCCATGACCTTTGCACTCAAAGACCTCATGCACCCCTTACTTTTCCAGACCCCTGATGGTGTTTCAGAATATACCTTCGCCAACCTCTATTTGTTCAGGAAACGGTATAATTATCAAATTTCCCTCACAAGAGATAAGGCATTAATCATTTCCGGGGAACGGGAAGGCAAAAAATTCTTCATGACCCCCCTGGGAATACCCGGCAGGGCGATTCTAATCGGACTTTTCGATACCCATGATTACTGGAAGGGTATATCCGATTCAATCCTGACCCAAAACCAGGGGCTACTTGCCCAATGGGGGATCGAAATTGCCGAGGATCGGGATAATTTTGATTATCTCTATCTTAGAACCGATCTGGCTGGCCTGCCTGGTAAGCGGTATCACAAGAAGCGGAACCTGGTGAACGCCTTCATGTATGCCTATAACCGGGAAGCAGGGTCCTTGAAACAGCAAGCCTTAACAAAGGACCTCATTCCTCATGCCCTCCAGGTCCTTGACCGTTGGCGCCAGGACAAGGGCGCTGATGGGGATTACGTTGCCGCCCAGGAAGCCCTGGAATGTTTCGCTTCCCTCGGTATGCAGGGGGCCATATACTACGTGAACGGAAGCCCTGCGGGTTGGTGTTTGGGGGAACCTCTTGCTCGGGGGACCATGTTTGCCGTGCACTTCGAGAAAGCTATCGACGAATACAAGGGTATCTATCAATACATGAACCAGACCTTCGCGGCGTCTCTGCCGGAAAGCATTGTTTCCATCAACCGGGAGCAGGACCTGGGGGATGAGGGCCTCCGGCAGGCTAAAATGACCTACCGCCCTTCGGGGTTTGTACGGAAATATATGGGGAGCTTCGTCATGGGAACCGGAGATGGCTAAAAAGCAATCGCCTATCAAGCCTTATCTAAAGTGGGCGGGGGGGAAAAGACAGCTCTTGCCGGAAATACGGAAGTATCTCCCGCCAAACATCCATACCCTCACCTATTATGAGCCATTTGTGGGCGCCGGGGCGGTCTTCTTTGATGTGCAGCCCTCAAAAGCGGTGATCAATGATTGTAACACCGAACTCATCATGACCTACCACGTCATACGAGATTATATAGAAGAACTCATTACCGCACTGCAAGCCCATCAGAAAAAGAACACCAAAGCTTATTATTATGAAGTCCGTGCCCAGGACCGGGACTCGGTTGGGTATAGCGGTCTGGGGGAGGTGGAAAAAGCGGCCCGGCTGATCTTTATCAACAAAACCTGTTATAACGGTCTCTACCGGGTCAATGCCCAGGGGCTTTTCAATGTTCCTTATGGTAAGTACCCGAACCCCGCCATCTGTGAAGAACCGGTTTTACGGGCGGTTCACCAGTATTTATCCTCCAATGCCATTACTATGACAAACGGTGATTTTGAAGATGCGGTAAAGGTTGTCAAGAGCAAAGCTTTTGTGTACTTCGATCCCCCTTATCACAGCCCGGACAAAACCAATTTTACCGGATATCACGCCGGTGGTTTTGATGAAACCGAACAGGTTCGGCTGCGGGATACGGTGATGCGCTTGACAAAACGAAGCACGCTCTGTTTATTAAGTAACTCAGACACGCCCTTCATCCGCAACCTGTATCAGGATAGATGTTTTGAAATTATACCGGTAGTAGCAAAACGGGCAATCAATTCCAATGCTGATGGCCGGGGCAGGGTAAACGAAGTGTTGATAAAAAACTGGAAGTAACCCTGTGGGGACTGCTGCAAAAATAACCATTGAAGAAGCCTGGGAAAAATTATTCGACCACTGCAATATCATAGCAACCGTAGCCCATGAAGGGTCTTTTCGTATTTCCTCGTCAGAAATTAATAAGGTCAAAGAAGCCAGACTTATGGCAAAGTTTGATCAATCCGCGCAACTCCCCAAAATTTTTCAAGAAAACAAGCTTTCTATTCTTCCCATCACCCGGGGAGAATACCTCATAGGCCCCTTCATGACCCATATCAAGGTTGAGTACACTGCGGTGCGGCCATTACCGGTTGTGGTTCCTGCGCTACAAACCCTGGATCCTGCCAATCTGTATAGTGAAGCGGCGGCTCTGTTGTTTGCTTACAACAGCGGTATCATGACCGATATCATGGAATCAAAAAACATCCATTTTACCGTGTCAGGAAGAATGTCATCAGGCAATTTTAGTTATGCGATCAGAGATACCAACAACCCCGCAATACACCATACCATAACCGTACAAAACGCCCAAATTGAAATAGACGCGGGGTATGAAAGCCCGGAAGCCTTTTGTATTTGTGAAGCAAAGCATATCGCGGTAGAAGATATGCTCATACGACAGTTGTATTATCCCTATCGGTTATGGAAGTACAAAATCAGCAAACCGGTGATTCCGTTACTATGCGTATTTTCAAACGATGTCTTTCATGCGTTCCATTACACCTTTGAAGATATCCAATGCTGTAACTCTATCCGGCTGGTTAAACATCAGGCCTATACCTTTATGGATGAGGTTATAACCGTAGCGGACCTTATCACCCTCTGGAAAAAAATAAAGCCTACCACCGAACCGGATGTTACCTTCCCCCAGGCCGACTCATTTTCCCGGGTTGTTGATCTCCTATCGGTTCTGTATGAAAGGGCGCTTACCCGTGAAGAAGTTACCCTGCAATATGCATTCGATCTCCGGCAGACCGACTATTACATCACCGCCTGTACGTACTTAGGATTAGTAATCCGCACAACCAATGATGATGGTGAACCGGAATACCGTTTATCTCCAGATGGGCAGCGCATCATGGTTCAGGGCTATAAAGCAAAAAATCTGGCCCTGGTACAAAAAATACTGGAACGCCCGGTATTCAATAGGGTATTTGAACTCACCATTCACACCGGCGCCCTGCCGGATAAACAACACCTCTGCCGTATCATGACCGACGCACACCTTACCATCCATCAGGCCACTATTGAGCGGCGTTCGTCCACGATTCGCGGCTGGATAACATGGATTATGAATCTAACCCCCAAGCCTCAGCCAGAACTGCACTATGGATGAGCGGCAATACCATCTATACCGCTTCGTATCCCATTTTGATCGCTTTTACATTCATGGATACCAATTGATGCTTGTCCGGGGGAAAGAACTTTTTCAGGATAGATTCAATTTCGGTGAGGACCAGGGCGCCGGTAAGCTTTGCCATGGCCCCCAAGGCAACCATGTTGGCGAACCGGGGATGTCCGATTTTTTCCGCTAGGTGATGAACCGCAATCTTGACCACCTCAATGTTGCGCCGTTTTGGTTCCTCCTTTACCAGGGATGCGTTGATGACCATGAGGCCCTGCTCTTTTACCATCTTTTCGCAGAGCGGGAGGGATTCTGGATTCATCACCAATACCGAATCAGGAACGGTAACCAGCGGACTCGCGATCTCTTCGTCCGAGATAACCACGGAAGCACGGGCGATGCCTCCACGTTTTTCAGCGCCATAGAAGGGAAAGAAGGTAACGTTTTTCCCCTCTTTCATGGCGCAGTAGACCCAAATTTGTCCTAGGGAAATGATACCCTGGCCGCCGAAACCGGCAAAGAAAGATTTTTCGATCATTGAACTACCTCCAAGGTGTTTTTGATTTCCCCCAGGGGGAATACGGGGATCATCTGCTGTTCAAGCCATTCCACCGCTTGAACCGGCTCCATGCCCCAGTTGGTGGGGCATGGGGATAGGATTTCCACCATGGTAAATCCAATGCCCCGGAGTTGGGCTTCCAGGGCTTTCTTCATATATGCCTTGGTTTTCCGGACATTGGCAGCGGTATTCACCGCACTCCGGGCAATATAACGGCTTCCCTCAAGGGAAGCTAAGAGTTCCGCAACCCGGATGGGGTAACCCATCCCCGCCCCCATGGGATCCCGGCCATTGGGGGCGGTGGTCGTTTTCTGGCCCACCAGGGTGGTGGGGGCCATTTGGCCGCCGGTCATACCGTAGATGGCGTTGTTCACGAAAATGGTGGTAAACTGCTCCCCGCGATTGGCGGCGTGGATCATCTCTGCGGCGCCAATGGCCGCCATGTCTCCGTCCCCCTGGTAACAAATCACCAGATGGTCCGGGAGGACCCGCTTGACCCCGGTGGCCGCTGCCGGGGTGCGCCCATGGGCGGGCTGGACCGAGTCGAAGTCGAAGTACAGGTCCGCCCAGATGGCGCAACCCACGGGATTGGTAATAATCGCCTTTTCCCGCAGGTTCATTTCATCAATAAGCTCGGCAATGATCCGGTGTATGACTCCATGACCACAGCCGCCGCAGTATTTGGTGGGCACCTTGTATAAACTTTTGGGATACCCGTATCGTTGTTTCATGTCTTTTTCTCCAGTATCCGCTTTGCCTCGGCAAAGACTTCCTCCTCGGTCGGGATAACCCCGCCGGAATGCCCCAAGAGATGTACCGGCGCCTTGCCCAGGACCGTGAGCTTCACGTCTTCCACGAGCTGACCCAGGCTCATTTCCACCGTGAGGATGGGCTTCCCGGTTTCGGCGATCTTCTCCAGGGGGGTATGGGGGAAAGGCCAGAGGGTAATGGGCCTGAAAAGACCGAGCCGGATCCCCTCCTTTTCAGCGAGCTTCTGGGCCCCCAAGGCCACCCGGGCAGCGGTACCGTAGGCAACCAGGGTGAGATCCGGCGCGCCCCTGCGGACACCATCGACCGGTTCATCCGTGGTTAAGGGGAATCCGATACATTCAAATCGGGTCTCCCGGGCTTTGATCCCATCGTACCGGACAAACCGGGCCTTGATCTTGGCTTCAAGGCTTTCAGGTACTAAATCCAGGGAGGTGATGTGACGGCTCTCCCGTCCGGAACCTACCCTGCGGCCCACGGTCCAGTCCCGTTGAGGAAGCTCCGATAGGGTCCGTTCCGGGGGAAGGACCACCCCCTCTATCATTTGCCCTATCATCCCGTCCCCCAGCACCATGACAGGTATGCGATAGTGGTCGGCGAGGTCAAAGGCCAGATAGGTCAGATCCGCACATTCCTGGACGTTTTTTGGGGCCAGTACAATAAGGTGATAATCCCCGTGACCACCCCCGCGGGTGGCCTGAAAATAGTCGCCTTGGGCGGGACCAAGATTCCCCAGCCCCGGTCCTCCCCTGACTATGTTCACCAGTACCAGGGGGATGTCCGCCCCGGCGGCGTAGGATATACCCTCCTGCTTGAGGCTTATGCCAGGGCTTGAGGAACTGGTCATGGCCCTAGCCCCGGCGCTGGAAGCTCCGTAGACCATATTGATGGCCGCTATCTCACTTTCCGCCTGGATAAAGATCCGGTCTCTCTTGAGCATATACTTTGCCATATACGTGATAATTTCGTTCTGGGGGGTGATGGGGTACCCGAAGTATGCCCCGCAGCCGGCCCGGATGGCCGCCTCGGCAATGGCTTCATTGCCCTTCATCAATAGTTTTTCACCGGATTTACTCATGTTTCGGCTCCTTCCCATGCATATACCGTGATACACACATCAGGACACACCTCGAAACAGTTGCCACAGGCAATACATTTTTGCTCATGAACCACTTTTGAAGGATAGGTACCTGTCGAATTCGGCTGGGTATCTCTCTCCAAGATTGCACGGGGACATGAGCGGATACAGAGAAAACATCCTTTACATACCTCCTGGTCAATCACGACTCTTCCTCTCCTAACCATGGGTCTCCTTCCCAGTTATACACCGCTCTATAACACATTTCTTTTTTTTGTCTATAGAGACGCTTTCAAAACGCTGAAAGTTGCAGAAAAGTGATATGCTCCCACACCCCGTTGGGGACCCGAAAAATCCCCGGGCGTCCACGCTTGCCGCTGCGCGTCTCCGGTCACGTGGCCCCCCTGGAATTTTACGCTTCCCCATCGGGTTTTTTACGGCAGGGGACTGTTCTGAATTTTCAAGGCTTGAAGCTTGAAGGGGGAAGAGCGGGGGGCTTATCCCAGAATATCCTGTAAGACCCTCAAGGCATTTTTCCAGGCTATTTTCTCGAGAGCATCATCGGTGAGGCCGTCCCGGTGTAGCTGGTCAAAGAGCTGCGGCATCTGTTCCACTCCCGCAATTTCCAGGGTGCCCTCTATTCCATCAAAATCGCTGCCCAGGGCGACACACTCAATACCGCCGACGGCTATCATGTGCCGGGCATGGACGCTGATGAGGGCGGCGGTGCTGTTCTGGTCCTCCAGATCGGCGTTGAGGAACCTGGGGCAGAAGTTCAACCCGGCTACACCGCCTTTATCCGCCAGGGTTCGTATCATCTGGTCGCTTAGGTTTCGCTGATGAGGGCTTAAGGCCCGGCAATTGGAATGGGATGCGACAAAGGGCTTGCGGCTCAAGGCCGCCACATCGTAGAAGCCGCCATCGGAAAGGTGGGAAACATCCACCACCATACCCAACTCATGCATGCAGCGTACCGCATCCTTACCAAAGGGTTTAAGCCCTCGGTGCATCACCTCGGGGTCCCCGGAATTGGGAAAGCCGAAACAGTTTTCCCCGTTCCAGGTAAGGCTGATAAGGCGTATCCCCCGCTCATGGTAATGGTCCAGGTTTTCGATCTTTCCCGCTATGGGCCTGCCGTCCTCAAAGCTGAGGAGGGCGCTCATTTTCCCCTGGTTTTCGTTTTCCCTGATGTCCGTTCCCGACAGGGCCGGGGCTATGCTGCCGCCGTGCTTTTTCAGGGTATTCTCCAGGGTATCAAAACAAAACTGTATGTACTCCCGGTCGTCAAAGGTCTCCGCGGAACTTTGGATTTCGGCTCCCGGGCCGGGCATGAAAATGGCGAAAAACTGGGCCAGCCCGCGGGCTTCCCGCATCCGCCGTATATCCAGCATGAAGGGGGTTTCAAAAATATCATCCCGCTTGTTCAGGTACGCCCTCATGAGGGTATCGCAGTGCAT
>JAITNP010000105.1 GCA_031290455.1 Treponema sp.
ATTGCGTCATCGGATCACATATCGCACACACCGATTTTTTAATTTCAATACCGGTCTCCGGTCCTGCTATCTTCCCTTTCAGCAGATTACCTATATTTTGCATTTCCTGCTCCCTTCATCCTACTAGAAATCACCACACCTTTTGCCATCAACCACCCTTATTATCCATAATATAACAATAGTCTTTCTACATTGCCAATCGAAACGAAAATTTACTTCAATGCGGAATTTACTAAAAAGTCTGAGGACTCTTTTCACCGGTTGGATGCATCTCTTCAAGTTTTCCAATGAGTTCCCGGAAACGGGAAGGCAGCGGGGTCCTAAAGGTCTCTATCTCCGTGCCACCGGGCAACAGCAGTGAAAGACTTTTGGCATGGAGCATGAGGCTTGCCTGGGGAAACAACGGGTCCTGGATACCGTAGATGGGGTCCCCAACAATGGGGTGTCCCAGATGGCGTAGGTGTACCCGGAGTTGGTGGGTACGGCCGGTTTTCGGCTGGAGGAGCAGCAGGGAATGAGATGCCCAGGAACGGATGACCCGGTACCGGGTTATGGCGATCTTCCCCGTGTCCAGGGACACGGTAAAACGTTTCCGGTCCCGGTTATCCCGGGTGATGCGGGTTTCGATGCTACCAGAAGGCGCCTTTAAGATACCGGTAACGAGCGCCCCATAGCATTTCCGCACCCTGCGGGCCTTGAACTGGTCTGCCAGAAACACCAGGGATGCATCATCATAGGCGGCGATGATCACCCCGGAGGTATCCTTATCCAGGCGATGGACAATGCCGGGGCGGAAAGCCTCCCCCGCCCCAAGGCCGCCGGCGTTAAGCCGTCGGTACAAGAGGGCATTCGCCAAAGTACCCCGGTGGTTTCCCGCGCCAGGATGCACCACCATACCCTGGGCCTTATTGATCACCACCACCCGATCATCTTCATAAAGCACCTCAAGGGGTATGTTCTCAGGAACCAAGCCGATTGGTTCGGGATCCGCCCAGAAAAGCTCAAGCCAGTCCCCGCTTTTTACCCCACGGGAAATCTTTACCATCTTCCCGTTGATCCGGGCTTCCATGTCCCTGGACTTGATCTGTGAACGGGAAAGAAGCTTGAGATATTCCGCCACATAGCGGTCCAACCGAATTCCCGGGGGGATACCGGCGCTTATGGTACCGGAAAATGAAGGCACCTCAGGGGCTTCCCACTTCGGATGCGCCCGCTGTCCCCGGCTCTCCCGGCTCATTGAGGGCTTCGACTCCTGGCTCCTCCGCAGGCCAGGGCTTTCTGATGATAATCGGACTACCATCGGGCAGATTATTGATGTCCCGGGCCTGCTTGTGCCTTTTGTAGGTAACAATTAAAAAATCCGCCAGGGATATGATAATGGAACCCACCGCCGCCACAGCTATCGTGGTGATTTGCTCTTTCTTGGTCATCTCAACTGCGCCGGCAGATTTAAAGGGCCAGGGGGCATAGCGGGTATCCCAGCTATTGTTGACGTAACGGTAGGAATCCACCGCGAAGGTGGCAAAAAACATTGTAAAGGGAAAGGAGCCGAAGGCAACTATCTCGGCTCGCCGAAGATCCTTGACCCACCGGGGAAAACCGGTAGTATCGAACTCCGTTGAAACGAGACCGGTGGTATTTGATGTGGTACTAGATGAGGACTGGGCATGAGCTGCCATGGCCAGAAGGGTCAGCATCAGCACGACGGAACCTACCGGTTTCATGGAAATCCTCATGTAAGCCCTTCCCCGAATATGGCGGTTCCTATTCTGATGAGGGTGGAACCCTCTTCTATGGCAATCTCAAAATCATTAGACATACCCATGGAAAGACCGGACCAATCACCCTCAGGAAAACGGGCTTCAAGTTTATTCCGGACCGATACCAGGGAACGGAAAGCAGCGCGGATGAGCGCCTCATCACCGGTATAGGGCGCCATGGTCATGAGGCCCCCCAAGGCGAGGCCCGGATAGGATAACACATGTTCCACCGCCCTGAATAAATGGTCCTCTTCCAGGAACCCAGCCTTAGAAGACTCCCCGGTATGCAGCTCCAGCAGGATCGTTAGAGGACTATCCCGGTCCGAAGTCAAGCTCCCCAGTTCCGTGACCAGGGAATCCCGATCCACCGACTGGATACAGTCGAACAGGGAAACCGCGGTCTTTGCCTTGTTGCGCTGGAGAGAACCGATCATGTGCAGCTCCGCTCCGGCGAGGCTCGTTTTAAAACCGGTAAATTTTTCCACCGCTTCCTGGACCCGGCTCTCCCCGAACAGCCGAATTCCTCCGTTCCAGGCTTCCTCAATTTCAGAAAATTCGTGGAACTTCGATACCCCCATGAGCCGTACCGTAGCCGGGTCCCGCCCCGAACGGATGCAGGCTGCCAATATCCGTTCCTGTATACGCCTCACCTTGTCAACGATTGCCATTATGTGCTCCTTAATACCTCATGGGGCAGCAAAGAGTCTATGGTATTGGCAAGGACAATAAAATCCTCGATCCCTAACATCTCGGCCCGTTTATCACCCGCAATACCGGACCGCTCCAATGCCTCCATGGTGATTTCCAAGGCGTCCCACTTTATACGGGACGCAACAAAACTTTGTAGATTATTCTTGATGGTTTTCCGCCGGAAAGCAAAAAGATGCCGTACCAAGGGCCTGAAAAGCACAGGGTACGCAGCGGGATCGATATCCCTGCGAAGGTCAAAACGGACCCCCTGGGAATCCACATGGGGAATCGGGTAAAATGAGGAACCCTTTAAGACCATGAGGGGGGTTATGGTATAGGCCGAAGCGCAGAGCACGGAAAAGGAAGAATAATCCTTTGAACCGGGCCGGGCGCCCATGCGGTGGGCAACTTCCCGCTGGACCGTTACCACCATACGGGTAAAGAACCGGTTGTTTTCGATAAGCGCCGCCAAAAAAATCGCCCCGATAGTATAGGGAAGGTTTCCCAACAAATACGCCCCCGGTGGATTCGTCTTTTGCCAGGTTTTAAGTACATCCCCCGCAATCAGGGTGAAGGCCGGCCTTCCCCCAAAAAGTTCATGTAAGACCCTGACAAACCCCGGATCCAGCTCAAAGGCGTATACCACCGCTCCCCGTTCAAGAAGCCCCGTGGTCATGGCTCCAAGGCCCGGCCCTATTTCCCAAACCGCATCCCCCGCCTCTATTTCCAAGGCATCCAGGAGCCTGGTGCGGGCGTCAGGGTTAATCAGGAAATTCTGCCCGAACTTTTTCCGCATTCCCAGCCCCCGTTCATCGAGAAAACCTTTGAGGGCCCGAGGCGAATCGTAATTAATCGCCGAAGCATAATCACCCGGAACATGGAAATCAATTAAAGGGGACAAGATTGCTCCTCAATACGGTTTGCCTCATGCGTAAAAACATAATCAGTATCGATACCCCCAAGGAAGCCGTCAATACCAGGACCATTCCCGGAATGGATATCCCCGGTACCAGGGCTGCCAGGGAAACCATCTGTTCAAGCCCATCATACAGCAGGGAAAGGATCATGCCAACCGGTCCGGCAAGGCAGGGTGCAAGAACATCCAGTGCCAGCACGGCCATGGCCCCCGCCATGAACAGCGTCGTAAGGGGTACGATGAGGAGTCCCGCGATAATCCCGACCGGCCGTACCATACCAAAGCACCAGGAGACCACTGCCACGGTGGCGATGAACGCCCCCAGGGATGCGGCCAACCCCTGGGCCAGGACTTCTGGAATCTTCCCCCGGATAAGGTCATGTAGGGCTTCGCCAATAAAAAGAATGCCCCCCAAGGCCAGATAAGAAAGGATGCATGAAATGGTATGCCCCGATTCACGCTGCACCACGATCTGAATGAGGAAACTCATCCCCAAGAGTGACGCTGGCTGTCTGGGCAGGGCACCCATCACGGCCAAAGTTCCCAAGAGGTACATGATGGCGGCCCGGTGAAGGGAAGGGAGGTCTCCCACGAGGTATATATAGCCGATGATAAACAGTGCCCCCATCATAGCGGCTAATTGTAAACCCAGGGGTTTGCGGAGAAAGAAAGCAATCATCGAAGATACCATGGCCAGATGCAGCCCCGACAGGGCCAACACATGGGAACATCCGGCCTTTCGATACGCTTCAGCCAGGTCCGTATCAAGAGTATCCCGCACCCCCAGCAAAAGCGCCAAGGCCAGCCCTCCCCAGGCGGGTGTGGCAAGCCGTTCAACGAGGTTCATACGGAGGCTGGTCCGGAACTGCTCCAGCCCCGGGGCAGGCAGGGTAATGTGTACCGAACCAGCCCGGAAAGCACGCGCCTGATTACCCGATGCATCGGTCTTTTTCTCGGATATCCCCGGCGCAAGGAAGGCCCCTTCAATATAGACCTCGCTGGCCCTGCCAAATTCCTTGAGCCGGGGAATGGCCCCGGCGGGAAAAAACACCAGAATCTTTCCCGCAGCGGAGGCCCGTAATCCCCCTGCTCCCATAACACCTTGTAACCCAAGGTATCCCATGCCCCGGCCATCATTAAAGCCACGGGGATCATCCTGAAGGGCTCCGTAAAGTCCGCTGATCTTTTCCACTGGAAGCCCCAGCCGGACCGGATGCGGAGCTCCTGCGGCAAGCCCCAGGCTAAACCCCATTGCTAGGGCAATACTATACACCCGCATCTCACGGCAAAGCCGGTGACACCGAGGTTCTGTAAAGAACCAGGCAGGAGCAGCGGCGAGAACCTGGGTCAGACTCAGGAGGATCCCACAAACAACCATGAAGCCCAGGAGCCAGGGTAAACCGCTATCCCCTCCGGGGCCTCGGCCATAATAGCTTATTGCGGCTCCAAAGGCCGCGGATAAAACAGGTGTTGGTTTCATATAGAGCTATATGGCGCCGGCAGGTAAAATTGCTTGTAACTACGCAGATACTTAAGAAAAGAAAGGACGCAGCGGGTTTTATCATTTCTTCCTATGGGTTAACCTGTTTGGGGATTGACAAGGGATAAGCGCTTGCATAAAAATCCTGGGAGCATGGCTGTTTTGATTGAGCCGCTTATTCTTTATTTGGTTCTCTTTTTACCCGGTGCCATTCCCCAGGAGCTGCCGGAATTTATTCCGTTTTCAATATACCAGGAACTGAATCGCATCCTCATTTATGATATACCCTCATTGGCGTTGATTTGGTATCTCGTGTTACGCGCCAAAAGCTTCCGGGATTGGGGAATGGTAAGGCCCCGCTTCCATGACTTCTTGTCTTTTATCATAGCGTTACCAGGCATCCTGCTGACGAGTTTTTGTATCTCAGCCTTATCATCTGTATTTGACGGCATCATTGCCGGAATTCCGGTATCCTCCCCGGTAGAAACTCCTCATGGTCTGGTTCAGTGGCTTATCATGGCGGTATCCTGTATGAGTACCGGTTATTTGGAAGAAAGCTACTTCCGTTACTATCTTGTGCAAAGACTGGAAGATGCCGGTATCGGCCAGGGGAGACGTATTTTCCTTTCCTGTCTGTTTTTTTCCCTCTGCCACCTATATGAAGGACCATGGGGTGTTTTGAATGCGGCCCTGGCCGGGATGCTTTTGTCCCTTGTTTTCATGAGACAAAAATCCTTGCATGGGATTGCCTGGGCGCACGGAGCGTATAACGCCTTTGTATATACTGAATCGCTTTTAAAATGTTGGTAAGCAAGATGCTATTGCCGGAACTTTGAAAACGGTTTATAATACAAAGATGGAAACAAAGATCAAACGGCTACCCTAGGGCTTATGCAACTTCGAAGACCTCATCACCAACAATTGCGCGTATGTGGACAAAACCCGGTATGTTGAACGCTTGGAAAACGAGAACAACTCCTAGTACCTAGTCATCTATGAAAAGGTGAATAAGTATGATAAGCTCATGGTCATAGAATCCAACCAGGGAGGGAAATTATGACCAAGAAATATCGGGTAACACTGACGGATGAAGAACGGAAACATCT
>JAITNP010000074.1 GCA_031290455.1 Treponema sp.
ATGATGGGACGAGTAACAGAAAAAGAATGTAACCGCAGAGGACACGGAGGAACGCAGAGAAAACCAAAGATTTGAAACAAAAACTCCGCGCTCTCTGCGGTTAAAAATTCGCTCCATGCAAATGGTCCACAGTTTAGTGCTTGACTGGATACTAGGTAGTTTAAAGCTACTTAATTAATGTACGAGAGGATTGACAGTTTAATGAAAGAATCATATAATTTGTTAGATGATATATTGATACTCCCCTCCTGTACATAAAACGATTTTACAAATGTGACAAAATATCTATTGACATAGAGATATAGAAGATGTATTCTTCACCAAGGGAGTTTCTATGAAAATGTCTATCCGTGTTTCTTTACTTATAGGTATTTTAGTGCTTTTTGTGAGCCTTTCCACAGGAATTACCGCTTTATTGATTTCGTCCAATATCGTCCAGAGGAGTGCGGAAAATTCCCTCTCGACTCAGGCTGCTTTGGGCGCGGGCTGGATCAGCAGTATGGTAAGCGATACATTGCGTATACTGGAAGAACTCGCGACACGCCAGAGGGTACAAGCAATGGACTACGAAACCCAGCGGGCGGCTCTCCTTGGCGATATCGACCGCCTGGGTTATATGGATTTGGGAATCGTTGTGCCTGACGGAACCGCTACTAACATCAAGGAACCTACTGTCTCCCACCTTGCGGACCGGGACTATGTGCAGAAGGCTTTCGCGGGGCAGGCGACGGTATCGGATGTAATCATAAGCCGGGTGGTAAATACGCCGGTAGCAATGTTTTCGGTTCCCATTAGGCAGGATGGGCGCGTGGTGGGAGTACTCATCGGACGGAGAAACGGAATTCAGCTTATGGATATGATAAAAGCTGCGAATCTTGGGTTTGGGCAACAAGGCTACGCTTACATGATTAACCTTTCAGGGGTGTTTGTGGCCCACGCCAATAACGATTATGTATTAAATCAGTTCAATCCCATAGAAGAAGCGAATAAGGATACTTCCCTTAAAAGCCTTGCTCGGGCAGTGTCGGAAATGATTTCCAAAAAGAAAGGCCTTACGGAATATCAATACAAAGGCCAAAAAATAATAGCCGCATACACTCCGGTGGAAGGTTTTCCCTGGATACTGGTAACTACCGCCGCGGAAGCGGAGATGAACGCGGAAGTACAGTACCTGCGTACTTTTATCATTGTCTCTGTCATTATCTTTATTGCCCTCGGCCTGGGTATAGCTATTATTATCGCCCACTCGGTGTCACGCCCGATTCTTAAAATGCTCCCGACTCTGAAAAAAATAGCCGCAGGGGACCTTACCGAACAGTTTACGGTTAACTCAAAAGACGAAATTGGAGAGCTGGCGCACGAGTTCAACCTGACGATAGAGAATATCAAAAAACTGGCGTCCGTTATTCAGGATCGTGCGATGTCTCTTTCCGGGATCGGGAACGAGCTTGCCGTCAATATGAGCGAGACTGCCTCAGCGATAGTCCAGATAAACGCGAACATTGAAAGCATCAAGGTCAGGGCGTTAAATCAGTCCGCGTCGGTAACCGAAACAAACGCAACCATGAAACAAATTACGGTTAATATTGATACGCTCAATGAACAGGTTGAACATCAGAGCGAAAGCGTCGCCCAGTCATCTGCGGCGGTGGAAGAAATGCTTGCCAGCATCAATTCGGTTATTCAGACGCTGATTCAGAACGGAAAGGATATGAAAGGGCTTGCCAATGCTTCCGAGGCTGGGAGAACGGGCCTGCAGGAAGTAGCCGGGGATATCCAGCAAATTGCGCGGCAGTCCGAAGGTCTCCTTGAAATCAACGCGGTGATGCAGAATATCGCCAGTCAGACCAACCTCCTTTCGATGAATGCGGCAATCGAAGCGGCCCATGCAGGGGAGGCGGGGAAAGGCTTTGCGGTGGTAGCTGATGAGATCCGCAAGCTGGCCGAGAATTCAGGGGAACAGTCCAAGACGATAAGTACGGTACTCAAACAGATAAAAGAATCTATTGAAAAAATAACTACCTCAACAGAAAAGGTGCTCCATGAATTCGAATCCATTAACAGCGGGGTCAAAATGGTTTCCAGTCAGGCTGAAAATATCCGGATTGCCATGGAAGAAGAGGGAAAAGGCAGCAAACAGATACTTGATGCCATAGCCAATCTGAACGATATTACCCAAACGGTAAAAAACAGTTCCGAGGAAATGCTCGAAGGTTCCAAAGAAGTAATATCCGAAAGCAATAATCTGGAACACGTGACTCGGGAAATAACAAATGGCATGGAAGAAATGGCCGCCGGAGCGGGGCAGGTCAACATAGCGGTAACCCGGGTGAATGAAATCAGCATAAAGAACAAAGAAGATATAAACACTTTGGTAAAGGAGGTTTCGCGCTTTAAATTAGTCTGAACGTAGGCCAAATCAAATCTGAAGTGCGAAAAGGGTGAGGCATTGTCACATCTGAAGACGAAAAGTAAGCTACTCCTTCTGCTCGTCCTGAAAAATCGCGTTAAAATCGACCGCGCAACCTGGAAACGAGGCGAGAGGGATCGTGTCTTTCGCCTCAAGGATCTTAATCCGATACTCCACGCCGTCTTCCGGCAGGGTGAAGATATGGATCGTGCGTCCAATCGGATCAACGGCCCAGTATTCAGCGACACCGGCGCGTTAATACAACCGGGCTTTTAACACTAAATCATGGGACTCACGGCTTGGTGAAAGAATCTCGACGATGTACTTGGGCACGCCGTGGTAATAATCCTGCTCAGACGCCCTTAACCGCTTGATCTGCTCCTGATCGCAGGTGATGAAGAGGTCTGGTTCCACATAATTCTTCTTATCGCCCTCTTCCCAGAACAGATACACATCAAAAGGCGCCAGCATAACTTCACAGCCCTGGGGAGCTAGTTGTTGATCGAGCTGAATGTGCATCTTGGCAAAAACCCGCTGATGCCAGAACTTGGGTGACGCCATCATATAAATCACCCCGTCAATGATCTCGTAACGGGGCTTCACCCCTATCGAGTTCGGCAGGTACTCGTCGAGGGACCGCTTGTCGAGCGGCGATGTGCCGCCTACCGGATGAATGTCGAGAGAACCTGCCGGCTCCTGTACTGGTAACGCTGATGTAGCCATTACTTTCCTCCTGTATGGTATTCTAACAAAAAGAAGCGGGAACGTAAAGTCTATGTCCTTTTCTTATGCTGCGTAACATGGGTAATTAAAAAAAAGGCTACCATAATCCCATTGAATCATCCGGCAGGTCTTGATATGATGCAGTACCATGCAATCATTAGGAATAAATATCGGGTCCACCAGTTTGAAGATGGTTTTGGCCGAAGATAACCGTTCGCTCTGGAGCGCCGCTGTGCCCCATGAAGGGGATTTCGGCGCTGCGGTACGGAAGCTTCTTGCGGCGGGACGTATTTCCCAAGGTACTCCTACCCTGGTAACCGGCAACGAGGGCCGGTTCATGTTCGATGCCGCAGGGACCCTGGAGCCACTCTGTGTGGAGGCTGCACTCAAAGCCCTTGACCTCAAGGCTGATGCGGTGGTCAGTATGGGCGGGGAGGACCTGGTGGTCTATTCTCTGAACGGCGCAGGCCGGATTATCAATAATTTTTCCGGGAATAAGTGCGCCAGCGGAACCGGGGAGTTTCTCAAGCAGCAGCTTGCCCGGATGGACATGAAACTTGAGGATATTGACAGGATCCCCGACGACGCCAAGGTCTACCCCCTTTCCACCCGGTGTTCGGTGTTCATGAAAAGCGACTGTACCCACCGGCTCAACAAGCGGGAGGCCACGAAGAACGATATCGTCCTTTCTTTGTCAGATGTGATGGCCGTCAAGGTCATTGACTTCCTGAAGCGTGCCAAAGTTACCAAAGGCCGGGTGGTGCTGACCGGGGGAATCACCCTGAACCGCCACATCATCCGGTTTATCCGGGAAAAGGCCCTGGAGATTGAGTTCATCATCCCCGAAACCGCCCCGGTCTTCGAGGCCCTGGGCGCGGCGGTGCTGGCCCCCGCATCTGGAAGCCCATTGCCGCCGGTGGACCAGCTCCTCAAACCCAACGAAATCCGTTTTGGAAACCTTGGGGCCTTGAAAGACTGGCAGCGCAAGGTGAAAATTTTTGATAAGCCCGATGGCAAGGTACAGGCAAACCGGAAGTACATCCTGGGGGTGGACGGAGGGTCCACCACCACCAAGGCCTGTCTCGTGGATGCTGAGACCGACGAAATCGTGGCGAGCCACTACGGGCGTACCCACGGGGACCCCGTGAAGGCCCTGCGGGAATGTCTCAGGATCATCCAGGACAAGATCATCGCCGATACCGGGGACAAGGAGGTTGATATCCGCCTCGTGTCCACCACCGGCTCTTCCCGGGAGATCCTCGGGGTGTTCCTGGAAACCCCTGGGGTCTATAACGAAATCATTGCCCATTCGGTGGGGACCACCTATTTTGACCAGACCGTGGAAACCATCTTCGAGATCGGGGGCCAGGACGCCAAGTACGTGTTCCTCAAGAACGGGGTCCCCATTGACTACGCCATGAACGAAGCCTGTTCCGCCGGCACTGGATCATTCCTGGAGGAATCCGCCTCCGGGGACCTTTCCATTCATAGCGCCAAGGACATCGGTCCCATTGCCCTCAACGCCGACGCCCCCCTCAAGTTCGGGGAGCACTGCTCCGCCTTCATCAACTCGGACATCCGCAAGGCGGTTCAGCAGGGGGCCACCAGGGAAAACATCACCGCAGGGATCGCCTGTTCCATTGTGGCCAACTACCTCAACCGGGTGGTGGGAAACCGTACCATCGGGGGCAAGGTCTTTCTCCAGGGCGGGGTTGCCAAGAACGTGGCGGTCCCCCTGGCCTTTGCCATGATGCTGGACAAGGAGATCCTCGTGCCCCCTTCACCGGAACTCATGGGCTGTTTCGGAGTCGCGCTGCTGGCCAGGCGCAAACAGGCAGACGGTCTTTTGGAAGAACAGGCCGTGGACATCGACGACTTGTTGAACCGGGAAATCGGCTATGAGCGGGTCTTTACCTGCCAAGCCTGCGACAACCGCTGCCCCATCCAGGTTCTCAAGGTCAATGAGCACAAGTATATGTTCGGGGGCCGGTGCAACAAGTACACCAACATGCGCAAACAAGTGAAGGACGTCCCGATCTTCGACTATGTAGCAAAACGGCAACAGTTCCTCTTCGAAGAATATGCTGCCCCTGCTGCCCTTGAGTCCTCACTTCCTTCCAGACGCGATTATGTGATCGGTATCCCCCGCGCCTTTTCCGTGCACACCCTCTACCCCCTCTATTCGTGGTTCTTCCTCGAGCTGGGGATCAAGACCTTCCTGTCCACCGAGGTGGCCCATGCCGGGGTGGCGCGGGCGGAATCAACCTACTGTTTCCCTGCGGAGATCGCCCACGGCGCGGTGCAGGACTGTCTGAACAAGGGTGCTGACTACGTGTTCCTCCCCCATTTCCGGGACATGCCGAGCTATGAGGAAACCGTTCACGCCAACTTCTGCCCGATTACCCAGAGTCTGCCCTATTATATAGAAAAGGCCTTTCCCGATGTGGATAAGAAGCGGTTCCTGCCCCTGGTGGTGAGCTTCAAGTTTGGGGAGGCTAAGGCCCTGGAACTCTTTATCGTGATGACCCAACGGCTCGGTATTGGGGCGGAAGAGACCAAGGCGGCTTTTGAGAAGGCCCTGGCAAAGCAGCAGGCTTACTTTGCCGCGATTAAAAAGCTCGGTGAAGAGGCCCTGGCGGACGCCCGCAGGGCGGACCGTCCGGTGATCGCGGTTCTGGGCCGGCCCTACAACGCCTTTACCCCGGAGGCCAACATGGGGATCCCCCGGAAGTTTACCACCCGGGGCTATTCCATCGTACCCTTCGATATCCTTCCCTTTGATGATGAAAAGATCTTCCCCAACATGTACTGGTATTACGGTCAGCAGGACGTGAAGGTCTCGAACCTCCTCAAGAAAGAGGATAACATCTACGTTACGTATATCACCAACTTCTCCTGCGCCCCGGATTCTTTCATCCTCCATTACCTTAAATGGGCCATGGGCCAGAAGCCCTTCCTGGTGCTGGAACTGGACTCCCACTCGGCAGACGCCGGGGTGGATACCCGTGTGGAGGCATTCCTGGACATTATCGACGGGTACCGGGCCAAGAAAGACTCCATCGAGGCGGAACGGTACAGCAACGGCTGGCGCTTTGCCTACGGCAGCGGGGAGGACCTCCGCATCGAGAACGACAAGACCGGGGAGAAGGTGCTGGTCCGGGGCAACAAGCGGGTCAAGGTGCTCCTCTCCAACATGGGGGCGATCTCCACCGAATACATCGGCGCCGCAGTGCGGCAGTTGGGGATCAACGCTCAGGCCCTGCCCGTGGCCACGAGCAAGACCATCCAGATCGCCCGTGCCCACGCTTCGGGGAAGGAATGTGTTCCCAGTCACCTGGTCCTGGGAGGCGCCCTGCAGTTCATCTTTAGCGAACAGTACCGCAAGGACGAACTCTACCTCCTCTTCGTGCCCATCACCACCGGCCCCTGCCGGACAGGCCAGTACTTCGTGTACTACGAAAACCTCTTCAAGGACCTGCGGCTGGAAAACGTGGTGATCTTCATCCTTTCGGCGGATAATTCCTATACCGAACTCGGCCCCAACTTCGCCAAGGAAATGTGGCGGGGATTTGTGCTTTCTGATTACCTCAAGGACATCCAGACCGCATTAAAAGCCACGGCAGTGGACCCGGCCAAGGCCCTGGTGGAATACGAGCAATCCTGGCGCCGGGTCATGGACGCGGTGGAGCATGAGCCCAAGCGGATCTGGAAGGAATTAGCGCAGGTCGCAGAGGACGTGAAAAAAATACCTCTAAAACGCCGGGTGGTGGACTGCCCCCGGGTGCTCATCGTGGGGGAAATCTACGTGCGCCGGGACGACTTTGCCGTGGGGGAACTCACGGACCTGATGAGCGAACGGGGCATTGTGGTCAAGGTTTCGGGGATTGCCGAGTGGATCCACTACCTGGACTTTGTCCGGGAATACGCGTACAAGAAGCTTATCAGCCTGGAGAAGCCTGCCAAGCGGCTCTTTTCCAAGCCCTATCGGGACCTCAAGAAACTTGAAATCGAGGAATGGTGGAAACATTCTATTGAAAAGAAGGTCCTGGCCATCCTGGGACCCACGGGGCTTATCCCGGAAACGCCCCACGACATGCACCTCATCATGGAATACACCCAGAAGCATTTCGTCAACCTGGAACTCAACTCCGAGATTGCGGTGTCCACCGGGGTGGCGGCCACGGCCATGGAACACGGCTATTCGGGGATCGTGAACATCAGCCCCTTCGCCTGTCTCATCGGGCGGGTCATTGAGGGGCTTTTCACCCCTTGGGCACGGGAACGGAACTACCCCACCCTCTCGGTGGAGGTGGATGGCAACCTGCTCCCCCCGAACATCGTGAACAAGCTCAACATCTTCATGGTGAACGTGCTCCGGTTCAAGGGCAACAACGACCTCTCCGGCCTCATCGACGCAAAGCCCGGTGGGGACGCAGAACACCCTACGCGGCGCTTTACCCCGCCGGCAAAGAGTAGTGTTACCGAGGACACCGAAGACACCGGTGAAAGCCGGTCTGTGGAAGTAGTCTTGAGCACCGGGAATTATGCTTAGACTGTTGACGGTTGTTCCGGTACTGGCGATGGTCGCCATCCTCCTGGGCTGCCTGACGGTTTTTTCCGGCTGTTATACCCTGAAACAGGGTGTTACCATGCTGGGGTACCTGAACCGGGCAGTCCCCCTTGAGTCCCTGCTTACCGCTTCACCAGAAGAACCAGTAGATGCTTCCGGGGAGGAGGGTTCCTCGGACGCCGCGCTGGATAAACGCCGCTTTGTGGAACAGGTACTGGATATACGCCGGTTTGCGATAACAGCGTTGGGTCTCAGGGAGAGCGCGAACTATACCCGTTATGTTGCGCTTGACCGGGACTATCTTGCCGCAGTGGTTTCTGCCGCCGCACAGGATTCCTTTTCCCGGTACGAGTGGTGGTTCCCCGTGGTTGGCAAGGTTCCCTACAAAGGCTTTTTTGATCCCAAGGATGCCCGTAAGGAAGCGGAGAAGCTTAAAAAGAAAGACCTGGATGTGTGGATTCGGGGGGTTGACGCCTTTAGTACCCTGGGCTGGTTTTCCGATCCCCTCTATTCCTATATGCGCCACTACCCCGTACACCAGCTTGCGGACCTCATCATCCACGAACAGCTCCATGCCACGGTGTACCTCAAGGGGCAGTCCCAGTTTGATGAGGAGCTGGCGGAATTTGTTGGCCG
>JAITNP010000115.1 GCA_031290455.1 Treponema sp.
AAGAACCAATAACTGAAGGATATATTAAAATCGAATATTTGAAGAAACGATAACCCAAGGTGCCCCACGTCGCATAACAGGACTGTATATGCTTCGCCGCAGTAGCGGCTCGGGCTACGAAAAACCGCAGTCGGGCTACGCCCTTTGTGCGGTTTTTCGTAGCCACATTTGGGGCGGGGGTCAATGCTTCGCATTGCCCTATTGCCCGCCCCCAAACATCATATACAGCCGGAACGTTATGTGCAATTTTCTGGCCAAAATTTCTTGGAAAAAAGAAAAAAATGGATGAAATGTATACTTTTTTATACTATTGACATTCATGAACTAATGGTATAGTATAAATTATGGAAATGATATTGGATGCCAGCGCAATAATGGCCGTTATTGTAAAAGAACCTGAAAGGGAAAAAGTTATACAACTAACAAAAGGCGCCATAATAGTCTCTCCCAATATGGTATCTTACGAAATTGCCAATGGCTTAACAAAAATGATGAAAAAGAAAGTAATTGAGAAAGAACGTATGATAAACGCGTTTAGGCATTATAAAAAAATTCCTATAAAGCAAATTGAAGTTGATTTTGAAAAAGCATTGGAGATCGCATGGGACTATAAAATATATTCATATGACGCATGTTACTTAGAATCCGCAAAAAGATTGGGTTTGCCACTATTAACTTTTGATGGTAGTATAGCAAGAATTGGAAAAGAACTTGGTATAAATATTATTGGAGGATAAAAATGCAAGTATTTGATTATAATGAACTTACCCAAAATGTAGCAAAAGTATTTGATGCCGCGTTAATGGATGAGGTAATCATTAATAATAAAAATGGGTATAGTTATAAAATATTCCCATTTAAAAATAATAATACACAAGAAAAATCTCCGCTTGAAGATATTCCATGTATAGAAGCCGACATAACTACACAGGAAATTGTGGAATTATTACGGGAAAGCAGAGCTGGAATATAAAACTTAATCACAAAAAGGCCAAAAAACTGCACAACGAGGTTGCAGAAAAACTCTAGACAAACAAGTCGTAAACAGGCTATAATCGTGGCATAACATGGAGCTTGAAATAGCAAAGAACCTTTTAAATGAAGGGCTTTCAATCGAATTTGTTCATAAAAACACAGGATTGAATATAGAAATACTACAAACATTAAAATAGGGAACGCGGGGACTTTGCATAGCGGTCATGCTTTGGCGATTCGGCCTCTGTGACGGATTCCGGGTCTTTTTCTACTCTTGCAGTGCTATGAAAAAATAAAAAATTTATAGAAAACGCTGAACAGGAGTATGCCGCTAATCGTTTCGATGAATTACTCTGGGTTTTGCATGAAAAAATACGATATGCTTATTCTGGATTCCATGAATGGACCGGTTAAAAAAGTTGGCGCTACCCGGGAATTTTTGCAGAGTTTCTACAAAGTGCTCAAAGCAAACGATGAACACCTGCGCTTTATTTTGCTGACCGGAGTCTCTAAGTTTTCCAAAGTATCGATTTTTTCGAGACTGAATAACCCCCAGGATATTACCTTGTCGAATGAGTTTACTACCCTCTGCGGCCGGTAACGACGAAATTCCACTGATTTCCTGAATTTACCCCCTGTAATCCCGCTAAAGGGCTTGTTTATTTTTTCAATATATCCTATAATTTCTCTACGAGTTAAGGAGTAAACAGGTGAAATACGATACCGAGGTTATCCACGGACATCATAGTAATAAGGAAGCAAATAGAGCGGTTGTCCCGCCGGTGTACCTCTCAACCACCTATGCCCAGCCCGGGCTGGGGGAATACCAGCCCTACATGTATATCCGGGGCGGCAACCCCACCAGAGCCGCCCTTGAAGCCCTTGTGGCGGGCCTTGAGGGAGCGCAGTACGCCTTTGCTTTTTCTTCAGGTATGGCGGCGATTACCGCGGTTTTCAACCTCCTCAGCGCTGGCGATAGGGTACTGCTCAACAACAATGTATATGGCGGTACCTTCCGTTATGTATCCCATATTTTTAAGCATCACAGCCTTGCGTACCAGTTGGTGGATACCTTCAACGACCTTGATTTTGAATCCCTATCCCCGGATGTGAAAGCTATTTTTATTGAGACCCCCTCCAATCCCCTGCTCCAGGTTACGGATATACGCAAGGCCGCAGAACAGGCCCATAAGCAGGGAATCAAGGTCATCGTGGATAACACCTTCATGACCTCGTATTTTCAGAAACCCCTGGGGCTGGGCGCGGATATCGTGGTCTATTCGGCGACCAAGTATTATGCGGGACATTCGGATATACTCGCCGGCCTGGTAGTGGTTAATGACGAGGCCCTTGCGGAACAATTTCATTTTTTCCAAAAGACCCTGGGAAACGTACTTTCTCCCCAGGACAGCTATATGCTGCAGCGGAGCATCAAGACCCTGGCCCTCCGTATGGAACGGCACGAAAAAAATGCCCAGGCCGTACATGCCTATTTGACCGCCCATCCCGGGGTGGCAACCATTTTTTACCCCACCGTCCATGATGAAGAGCGCCGGATTCAGGAAGCCCAAAGTACCGGAAACGGCGCGGTTCTGTCCCTGATTTTAGCGGAAGACCGGGACCCCGCCCGGTTCATTGCCGCCCTGCGCTTATTTGACCTGGCGGTTAGTTTGGGCAGCGTGGAATCCTTAGTCTGCCATCCGGCCACCATGACCCATGAATCTTTTCCTCTGGAACTCCAAAAAAAGGTGGGGATAGCAGAAAACCTGATACGCCTTTCCATCGGGATAGAAGATTCGGGGGATCTGATTGCAGACCTTGAGCAGGCGCTGGCCGCAGCAAAAATTTAGCAATTTTCATGCATAGTGCATGAAGGATTTTATCACAGAGTGATTCAAAGGAGTTGTATTATGAAAAAGCTGCTGGTTGTTTTGTTAGCTTTTATCACGACGGTTTCCGCCTTTGCCGGTGGGAAGAAAGACCAGGCCGGATCGACCCTCGACCAGATTAAAAAGGCGGGGGTTCTTACCATCGGTACCGAGGGGACTTATCCTCCCTATAGTTACCATAACGAGGCCGACGAGTTGGTGGGGTACGATGTGGATATCGCCAAAGCCATTGCGGCAAAACTGGGGGTTAAGGCCCAGTTTATCGAGTCCCATTGGGATTCCCTCATCATAGGACTCGACACTCAGCATTGGCAGGTGGTGATCAATCAGGTGGGGATTACTCCGCAACGGCAGGAAAAATACGATTTTACCACTCCCTATACCTACACCAGAGGTGCGCTCATTGTCCGTTCCGATGACACCAGTATCAGCGCCTTTGATGATTTGGCGGGTAAGAAATCCGCCCAGACGGTTACCAGTAATTGGGCGCAACTGGCCCAGCGGTATGGAGCGGAACTGGTGGGGACCGACGGTTTCAATCAGTCCATAGACCTCGTGCTTTCGGGCCGTGCGGACGCCACCATTAACGACGATGTTGCCTTCTATGATTATTTAAAACAGCATCCCAATAATGCCGCAAAAATTGCCGCCCTGTCGGATGATGTCTCGGTGAATGGGGTGATTCTTTCCAAAAATCAACCGGAGCTTCTGGCCGCCATCAATACGGCATTGGATGAGTTGTATAAAGCAGGGATCATAAAAGAAATCTCGATGAAGTATTTCAACCAGGATATTTCGGTAGCTTCAAAGTAGTGGAGCGGTGATGACAGACTGGCCGCGGCTTATCAGAATAACCACAGCAGCCTTCTGGCCCATTCTGAAGGCCGGTCTGATGCTGACCATGCCCATGACCCTCAGTTCTTTTACGGTGGGCTTGGTGATAGCCTCCATAACGGCGTTCTTTCGGCTTTCCAAATACACGCCCCTGCAAAAGGTTGGGGAGATCTATGTCTGGATTTTCCGGGGTACCCCCCTGTTGGTGCAGCTCTTCATTGTGTTTTACGGGCTGCCCAGTATCGGGGTACGGTTGAGCGCCATTACCTCCGCGATCATCGCCTTTTCCCTTAATGTGGGGGCCTATTGTTCGGAAACGATCCGGGCCGCCATTCTTGCAATACCCAAGGGGCAGTGGGACGCGGCTTTTTCACTCGGTATGACCAGGCGCCAGGCATTGAGGAGGATCATTGCTCCCCAGAGCCTGGTCATTGCCGTGCCGCCGCTCTCCAACACCTTTATCAGTCTGGTAAAGGACACATCCCTGGCCGCGAATATTACCATCGTGGAAATGTTTATGGCCACCCAGCGTATTGCCGCCAGGACCTATGAACCCATGCTGCTCTACTGTTTGGCGGCGCTTATCTATCTGGCGTTTTCCACTATTTTAACCGGGCTTCAGAGCAAGATGGAAGCGGCTTTTTCAAAGAAACGGTAGAACGGTAGAATGGTAGAACAGTAGAACAGTAGACCGATAGCAAAGGAGATAGTATGGTTTTTCTGTCCCATATCAACAAGCGCTTTGGTAACCTGGCGGTTCTTAAGGATATGAGCTTCCACGCCCCCCGGGGCAAGACCACCGTGATTATCGGTCCCTCGGGTTCGGGAAAATCCACGCTCCTGCGCTGTATCAATCTCCTGGAAATGCCCGATGAGGGTGAGGTCCGTATTGCCGATTCCGTGGTGGCCTTTACCACCAAGAAAGAGACCGCTGATCTCCGGAACCGATGGCGCCGTCAGCAGGATATTCTCGCCCTCAGACAGCATACGGGTATGGTCTTTCAGGGGTTTCATTTGTTCCCCCATAAAACGATTCTGGAGAACATCATGGAAGGTCCCCTCCAGGTATTGAAACAGCATCCCGAAACAGTCCGGGAGCGGGCCCTTTCCCTGCTGAAAAAGGTGGATCTCCTGGATAAAAAAGACAGTTACCCCTCGACTCTTTCCGGAGGCCAGCAGCAGCGGGCCGCTATTGCCCGCGCCTTGGGGATGGAACCGGATGTGCTGCTTTTCGATGAACCCACCAGCGCCCTGGACCCGGAACTTGAACGGGAGGTGCTCGCGGTAATCCGTGCCCTGGTAAAAGAAAACATCACCATGATCATCGTAACCCACAACCTGCTTTTCGCGAAAGAAGTGGGGGACCTGGTGGCCTTTGTTGATGGTGGACAGATTGCCGCCCTTGGTACGCCGGCGGATATCTTCGGCGGAAAAACCATTAAACGGGCAGCGGACTTTATCGCCGCCATGTCGGACACGCTTGAGAACGTGGCCAGATGATCCTCTGACATAGTATCAGCACTCTGATGCCATCAACCGTTACGCGTTAGAATCATCAAATAATTACAGGCGCCGGGCGGAATCGAACCGTCGCATAAAGGTTTTGCAGACCTCTCCCTTACCGCTTGGGTACGGCGCCATGATTACAATATATCAAAATCTTCGGGCCTTGTCTAGTAGCTGCATTGTTTTTTTTAATTAATGGGGCTTTTCAGCACACCCTCGTTTAGTACAATGGCTACCCGGCCCTCCCGGAGGAGCCTGCGGTTATTTTCAGAGGAAATGATGAGCAAGGCGTCCTCCCGGTCTATGATGGGGTCCGTGGGATGGATACCGAAAACTCCCCGGGCTATGATCCGCAACGGATTGGAACCCACCAGCACGGCGAGTTCCGGATCCAGCCCCGAGGGAGTAGGACGGAATATACTGTCCGGGGACACATACCGGACCATGGTATGTGCGATTTTGGGATCCATCATGTTCCGTTCATATATCAGGTTCATGTTGGTATCCCAGATTTTGGGGAAGATACAGGGAACGGAGCGGGTGGCAGTGTTTCTTCCATGGATAGGTAGTGCTTCGTTGGCAATGATGATTATCCCCGTATAGGCCGGAGCCGGAGCCGGGGTCAGGGTTCGGATAGGTTCGGTGGGACTGCTGTGCTGTATGAGTCCAGTGCTGATGATGTTCAGGTTGATTGAATAGAGGGCGGATAAAAAGGCCAAGTTACCGGATAATGAGGATGGCACCTTGCGGGCGGATAGGGCGGCATGCTCCACCCGATACAGGGAAAATTCCCCGCGATTTACCAAGTCCCCCAGTGTAGCGGATGAATCAACCGGAATGGACAGGAGAAAAGGCCGTACCAGCCGGGGATATTCATCATTGATGGTTCCCTCTGCCAAGCTCCTGCCGGTGGGCAAGTGGATTCCTGCGGAAGCGAGGTTGAGGGTCACGGTAACATTAATTTCCATCTGATCCCATTCGATGGACCCCGTGAGGTCAATGGCGGTTTCCCCATAGACACCCGCCGCAAGAAAAAGAAAAAAACAATACAGGATACCTTGTTTCATATTTACGCTGCGCTCCTCTTCACGCGACTCTCCTCTCTATCTTATCGGCGTTTTCAGGCGCCTTCCTTCGCGGAGGGTATCATTTAAGCCCATACTATTAGCTTCCGCCAGGGTTTCCGGGTCTACATGGTAGGCCAGAGCTATGGACCAGAGGGTTTCACCCCGTTTTACCAGGTGGCTTCCGTCAAAAGCAGCGTTATTTGGTGAGTTTCTGCCCGGGGGCTTTTGGTATGGCCCGACATCCTTGAACGCAGGAATCAGGAGCCGCTTGCCGATTTTGAGATACTGAGCCTGAGTTCCGGGGTTAGCATTGAGGATGTGATCCACCGATATGCCGTAATGCAGGGCCAGGACGGAAAGGGTGTCCCCGGCTTTAATCGTATGAACATAGTATTTGACCAGGGTAAGGTCTTTCCGTTCCAGGACCGCGGAAATAGCGGCGGCATCGGTGGCTCGTACCTTTAATTGATAGTTCTCGTCCGGCGGGGTAACCCGGAAAACCAGTTCCCCATTGGCCCGTTTGAGTTCCTCCTTATCTATCCCCGCCTCAATCGCCAATAATTCCAGATCCACGGTCCGGCCAACCCTGACCCGGGTCCATTCGATTTCCTCGGGCCAGAGGGGGTCAATGCCATTGAAACGTCGGGGATTGGATATAATATAGGCAACGGCCAGTAATTTGGGCACATAATGAATGGTTTCAATGGTCAAATGCTTCTTTTCCGAAAGCACCCAATAATCCTTGATGCCGGTCCGCTGTACAAGCCGGCTTACCCCGCCCAAGCCGGCGTTATACGCCGCCAGCGCCAGGGGCCAATCCTCGAATTGACGGTAGTTTTCTTCCAGTTTACGGAGGGCCCCAATGGATGCTTTCCAGAAATCCATCCGTTCATCCATCCACTCGTTCACCTGCATGTCATAGGGAGACATGCTGTTCTTCATGAATTGCCAAAGCCCGGCGGCGCCGGATCTGCTCACCGCCGAGGAAAGATATCCTGATTCAACCACCGGCAGGTACAGCAATTCCCGCGGCAGCTTTCGCGCTTCAATTTCCCGGTGGATGAAGGCCAGATAGGGGCTGCCCCGGCGCATGACCGCATTGAGCCAGGCGATTCCCCCGGGGCTGGAATACCGCTCAATATACTGTTGGGTAAGGACTTGGTCTATCCCGGGGATCCTATCCTCCACGGAGGGGGATCCCTCTCCATAGGTCTTGGCAATGAGACGGTCAGGCCGGGAAAAGGGGGTTTGCCGCAGGGGACGGGCCAAGAGCGGGGGAGATTCCGGTGAAATTTCCGATTCAAAAGGGTTTTCCGCGGATTCTGCTTGTAATATACCGGACAAGAGCATAACCACCCCCAGGGTAAGGAAGGCGTTTTTTTTCCTAACAATCCAGAGCATCAAAATTTTTCTCCATAATAAACCCCTGCCCATTCCCAGCGGCCATGAATTTCCGGATCCAGGGGAAAATATATCTTCCTGAAATACAGGTACCAGGTGGGAATATATTGGGACCATCCCCAGGTCCGCAGGTAGGCTTCGTTGGCATTGGAACCGGCGTCGAGTTTATTCGCATAGCGGATAGGGTTACCCCGCATAAAATCCGCAAGGTTGAACTCCGCCATCCCCGAATCATCGGTATCTTCCTGTGCCCAGGACCGGGCAAAGAAATTGACCTTAGCCTGGCATTGCCGCAGCCGGACAATGCTTTCCCCATCAAAGGCCTGTTTAATGGCCGTAACCAGGGCATTGACGCTCTCAAAGGTCCAGTTCTTGGGGGACTTGTTAAAATCCACCAGTTGTTTTGCGTACTGATCCGCGTTGGGAAAACCGGGAATGATGGTTCCTCGATAGGAAAGATACTGGGTATAGGCCTGGATGACCCCGTTCCATTCACCGGTACGTTCGTATGCCTGGGCCAGCATGAAGTAGGCAATCCCGCGATCTATGTCATTGGGGAAGCGGGCAATTAATTCCTGGTAATACTTCACCCCTCGTTCAGGATTATCCACCAGGGTAATCAATTGATTCAGACAGGCGAGATGAATTGATTGCCCCTGGACCGTCAAATCGGGATAATTCTTGATGATCAAATCAAAGTACAGGGCCGCCACCGCATCGGCTTCCTGCTGCATGAAGGCATAGGCGGTCATGAGCAGGTAATAGGCATTATAGGGATCATCGGGGTACTGGTTTGTCCGGGCAGTGAGAAAATTGATTAATATACCGTATTCCTGCGTACCCGCATAGGTATTGGCAATCTCCCGGATCACCGCACATTGGGTTTCCCCCGGCTCCTCCTCCTGGGTTAAAAGCACGAACAGGTTCTTGAGCGCTTCCTGCTGCGCCTCGGCACCGGTGATATAATAGGGATCAGGCCGTTGCAAATCACTCCCTGTGGTTACCCCCTCACAGCCCAGGATGATAACGGTAAAAACCAGTACGAGAATTCTGAAAAAGCTCCTATTCACTGCCATAAGCCTACCATGGAAATTGCCAGTTGACAAGAGCACGGGGATCCATGATTCAAACCCCCTTCTCACAGAAGGCATTTTTATGGTATATTTTACGATATATGTATCCTTCTTCAAATATGCATCTTCCTGCAACCCGCCGAGTCATCGCCTGGTTTGTTTTTATTATCGGTCTTTTGCTCATGTTTTTGGGAAGCGCTTTTCTCCTGGGACACCTTGCGGGTACCTCCCGGGTCTCGGTTTTATTAGCCTTCTTCTTTGTTATCCTGGGATCCGGCTGCGCCGTGTTGGCGATAAAACTCAATAAACGTTCCCTGTACCTTTTTTTCGCGGCTTTTTTTATATTAGTCGGGTTTTTTCTTTTTTTGTCCGCCCTCAAGATCATTCCTGTGGCGTTTTCAGAAGCCTGGCCCCTCATATCGGTGTTTTCAGGACTTGCCCTCTTTCCCGCGGGCTGGCATCGTTATGGGGCCTTTCGAAGCCACTATGTGGTTCCTTCCCTTGCCTTTGTCATGTTAGGTTCGGTGCTCCTGATTTTTTCCTTTAATATGGTTCCCTTTTCCTTTGCCCACTTCATGCTGAATTGGTGGCCCCTCATCGTTGTGTTGGCAGGACTCATCCTGGTGTTAATTGCCCTGAGTACTAAAAAATAAGCGCAATGCATCGGTATGAACAGCTTTGGTTATCGGGGTTCTTTTTTACCCTGACGGCCGTTTCCTGTACCACAAAACCGCTGATTCAGGAAACCCCGCTCCTGATACAGCTTCCGGTCAAGCCTGAGACCCCGGTGCCGATCCGGTCGGCCGATGGGGGTATCGTTGACCGGATCCGCGTCTTAGCGGAGGTCGGAACCCCCTCGTCCCTCCTGCAGGCGCTGGATTTGATCCGCGATCGGGAAGTCGGGGGAGGGGAGTTCGGAAGGGCCATGAACGCCGTCGCCGTAACCCTTATGCAGAAAGTATATCCCGATATACCCGCAGAGCTGGTACAGGGTACCCCATCCCGGAATCATACCTATACCCGGATACTCCGGGAGGCTGAAGCGGGGAACTATGTGGCTCCCCCGGCAATTTCCCAGGACTATCTTGAATATGTACTTCCCTTTTTGGCGCTTTTATCCGAGACCAGGCCGGAACGGCTCGTAACCGCCCTGCAGGATCTCCGGCAAGCCGAAACCTTAAACGCCACTTCGGTATTGGCTCCCTATTTCCTGGGGCTGGTGTATGAGCGTCGTGGCCGTATCAGGGAGGCGCGGGCCGAATATACCCGGGCATGGAGACTATCCAATGAATGTTACCCCGCCGGCCTGGGGCTTGCCCGGATCATCGGGGTGGAGGGACAACAGCAAGAAGCAATCCGTCTGCTCCAGGACATGGTTATCCAGGATCCTGATCAGATCGCCATCAAACGGGAACTTGCCCTGGCCTATTATCACCACGGGGACTGGTCCCGGGCGGAATCGGCCATCGCGGAGATCCTGCAGCAGAACAGCCGGGATGGAGAATGCATCCTCATGCAGGCTCATGTGCTGGTGGAACGGGGACGATTCCACCAGGCCCAGGCCTTCTTAGACCGCTACACCAGGATCGATCCGAATAACCGGCTGTATCTGTTTCTTCGGGCCAGGGTTCAGGCCGAAGGGTACCATAACCGGGATGCGGCGTTGAACTACCTCCGTTCCATTCTCAAGGCTTCTGTCTCCGATGATGAAGCGTCGATCTATACTATCCGGCTGCTCATGGAATCCAATCGG
>JAITNP010000174.1 GCA_031290455.1 Treponema sp.
GTGGATAATATTCCCCCGGAGTCCATGATAAACGTGCCGGTAAACCGGTTTCCCCCCAAATTCAATCAAGTGGGGCCGATTATTACCACCATCCTCTCGATTATTACCACAACCCTTTCCATCCTGGCGATTACCGGGACATTTTAATGACCACTCCTGCGGGCAAGGCGGAACCCAAGGTGGTGGTAGTGACGGCTGGCCGGGGTGTCGTAGCCGCGGTTGGCCGAGCGCAGGTCTTGGGCGAGGCTGCTCCAGCTTCCGCCGCGAATCACCCGGAACGTGCCCGAGGAAGCGCCGGGGGGAGTGTGCTGGTTTTCACGGGTATAATCTCCATACCAATCCCAGCACCATTCCCACACATTCCCATGGAGGTCAAACAAACCCCAGGGATTTGAAGCAAAACTCCTCACTGCTATCGTCTTTTCCCGGTATATACCCTTCGCGCTGTTGTTATAGGGGTAGTTCCCATCGTAATTTGCCTGATCCGTGGTGATGTCATACCCGGTACTAAAGGGGGTGGTGCTTCCCGCCCGGCAGGCATACTCCCATTCCGTCTCGGTTGGCAATCGGTACCCATTTGCGTTCTGGTTCCAGGTTACCCGCCATTTAATCGTATCACTGCTGGTATTATTCGGATCAGCCTGGGTTTTATCAATGGTATACACCGGGGTAAGCCATGCTTGCTCACTTCGTTTGTTACAGTATTCAATCGCGTCGTACCAACTGACACACTCCACCGGATGGTTCATCCCCTTGAATGTACTCGGATTAGTCCCCATCACTGCCTTATATTCTTTCTGCGTTACTACATGCTGCCCAAGATAAAAAGAACTCACCTGCACCGGATGCTGGGTTTCATCATTCCCCCGTTTAAACTCCGATAGGGGACTCCCCATGGTAAAAGTCCCGCCCTGGATTGATACAAAGCCGTCGGAGACGCTCATCGGCCCCCGCACCATGACCCGGACGGTCTCTCCCGGACGGACCAGTATCATCTGAGGCGTCCGGAGGATCCGTCCGTCATCCCCTTTCACCGCTATTTCAGTAACTCCCGATGCCACGTTTTCAATGATTACCGTTCCCTGGGCCTTGATCCGGATGCCGGTCTCAACTCCGTCAATCAGCATCATTCCGGCTATTTCCGAGGTGATGGTGATGCTGCCCGTGGAAATCCTACCGGAGAAGGCTGGCTTATGGGTAATCACTGCGGTATCCGCAGCTTTGGCGACAACCCCTATCCCATCCTTTGCCCGCAGGAGCAGTATGAGCAAATCAATACTATCCTCAGCCGCGTCTTTGGTAAGATAATAGTCAGCCTGTAGGTCCCGGACCAGTATTTGTTTGGTTATCCCCAGGTCCTGGGATTCGACTATTTTTCGATGACAACCGGCTTCCAGCACGAGGATCAATAGACGGATTTCTTTTTTATACATTCCAATGGCATAATCAGATAAAACCGCTTTGCATTGCGCCTGATTATTGAGTATTACGGTACCGTAGTCTGTAATGATTCGTTTTACTATTTTTAAGAACGATGCATCCATAATATTATCAACGTCCTTTGTATGTTCACCAGTATTACCCTAACTTATCTTGAGGTACCTGTCAAGAATGGTGTTTACCATTAAAAGGAGACGGTTTATACTTAATCTATGATTCGTAAAATGCCCATCGGTATACAGACGTTTGAAGAAATTCGCTCCAATGGCAATGTCTATGTGGATAAAACCGCATATATCTACCGGCTTGTAAATGATAGTAAGTGTTACTTTCTTGGGAGACCACGACGCTTTGGTAAAAGTTTGCTGCTTTCAACCCTGAAAGCCTATTTTGAGGGACAAAAGGCGCTCTTTGATGGACTTGCTATTGCGGGTATGGAAAAAGACTGGATACCCTATCCGGTCTTTCACCTTGATCTGAATGCGGGAAACTACGGTACTGTTACGGGATTACCGGTAAAACTTGATGATAGTTTACGCTACCTTGAGATGGAATGGGGAGAAGACCAAAGAGAAAAAGAAGCGCCCTCTCGTTTTGAGGGGCTTATCCGCCGGGCGTGTAAGAAGACCGGTAAGAAAGTAGTGGTTCTGGTGGATGAATATGACAAGCCCTTGCTTCAATCCATGGAGAATAGTCAGGTTAATGAGGATATTCGCAGCGAGTTAAAAGCTTTTTACGGGGTACTTAAAAGCGCCGATCCATACCTTCGCTTTGTGTTTCTTACCGGTGTTACAAAGTTTTCAAAAATCAGTGTGTTCAGCGATCTGAATCAACCGCGGGATATAAGTTTACTGGATGATTATGCTGAAATCTGCGGCATCACCTCAGCAGAACTGGTCGAAAATTTTGATCCTGAATTACATGCCCTTGCGGAAAAGCACGGGTTGAGCTATGAAGAAGCCCTTGCTCAAATGAAGAAAAATTTTAATGGCTATCATTTTTCAGAAAACAGTGAAGGGGTATTTAATCCCTTTAGCGTGTTAAACACCCTTGCCAACCGTAAGTTTTCCTATTACTGGTTTGCTACTGGTACGCCAACGTTTTTGGTTCGGGAACTCAAAAATGTTGATTTTGATATCCGTGAGTTCCATGACGGTATCGTAACGGAGGTTCAAGCTATTGATGATTACCGTCCGGGCAGCGGTAATCCTGTAGCGTTACTCTATCAAAGCGGGTATCTGACCATAACTGGTGTAGACGTAGACACCGGTATGTATACACTGGGATTTCCCAATGAAGAAGTAAAATACGGCTTTCTTAAGGAACTGTTGCCTTTGTATATCCCAATGGTAAAACCAGGTGAAGGGTTTTATATTGGAAAATTTTATAAGTATTTACGTTCATGTAATATTGATGGCTTTATGACACAATTTAAAGCATTTTTTGCGAGCATTCCCTACGATTTAAATTACGAAAAAACTGAAATACATTATCACAAAATCTTTTATCTGGTGTTTACATTGCTTGGGCAATTTGCCGAATCTGAGGTACATAGCGCAAAAGGAAGAGCCGATGCGATAGTAAAAACAGTTGATGCTATTTATGTGTTTGAATTTAAGCTTTCAGGGTCAGGTTCTGTAAATGGCGCGCTCCATCAGATAGATGAGAAGGGCTATTTTATGCCGTATACTTCCGATGGGCGTAAATTAATCAAGGTGGGCGTGGTCTTTGACACGGTGGAACGAAATATTGAGGCTTGGAAATCAGTAGTTATATAATCTTTTTCAATTCGTATTCAGGGTTTGTCCAGTGGCCATGCATTTAACCTGGCATCAAGAGGAACCTATCAATTTATCGGTCCGCCACCAGACCAGCTTTACTTCCCAATCACTAACCAGCAGGGCCGATAAAATCCCATTTTCCGCCAGATCAAAGGCGTTGAATTGCAATTCGACATGGTCTACCTGGATCAATCCCTGGTATTGGGCCTGGGAATCGGCGGCTATAATCAAAAGCGCATAGCCGCTCTCCACCGGAAAGGACAGAAACACCCGCTCGTTTCGGATAACCCCCAGCAGGGAATAGAGCATCTTGAGGGGTACCTTACGGCCCTTTTCAGTAATCGTATATTCGAAAAAGGGCAGCTCCAGGGTTTGGGCATAGGAACCGTCTTCTACACGCATAACCCAGATAACCGAACTATCCGGCTCATTCCCCGACCGGGTGTTGGTGGATTCGTCATAGGTATCCCGGTAATAATCCACCTTAATGTAGAGTTTTCGTGCATCCGGGGCCGGGGCAATACTATCCAGGGACGCAACGACCATGCCCTTCCGGTCCGCAGGAACCGGGATTGCGTCGTTCCGTACTGTAACCAGGTACAGGGACATCCCGTCGGCATCAAACCAATAGATGTTCCACCCCGTGGGCAGGCGGCATACCACCGCCAGTTCATCCTGCACCGAAGTATACAGTCCTTCGATGCGGGGAAAGGGGCTGCCGCCGATCCCTTCCTGCCCCAGGTATTCCACGAAGCGCCCGTCCTGGTCAAAATGCAGAATGACGCTATCCAGGATGGCCTTGCTCTCGGCATCAAATCCATGCCGTTCATAGGGAAGCCGGTCCTCAGCGTAGATATGTTTCCGGGAATCCACCGCGATCTTCCCCGGTTCCTGCAGGGGATAGGGAAAGGCCCACCGGGTTACAATTTCGTCTTGCTCCCTGGTCCGCAGGGTCAGCGGCAGGGGATTCGTTTCTTCATTGTAGATCATGAACAGGAGGTCCCCATAGGAATTATACCGGGCGATTTTTTGTCCCTTACCATCGGTAATATAAAAAAGCCCTTCCCGCATGGCGATATCCGTTCGGCGTATGCCCCGGTCTCCCTCAAGGTTATAGAGGGCTATTTGATCCTCCAGCCGTCCTATCCCCAGGGTGAAGAGGTTTTCCCGGGTAATGGAGACCACCTGGTCCTGGGAACAGCCCCCCAGCCACAAGGGGAGGGCGAAAAAAAGAAGTATCACCGGATTCATGAGAGGATTTCTTGTAATCCGGGAAGCAGCTTACGATCCGAGTCCGCGAAATCCAGGGGTTCGATTTCTTCAAGCCCGGCCCAGCGCCATTCGGTATGTTCCGAAAGGGTAAAGTCGTATCCGGTAAAATACACCCGGTAGGCATACAAGAGCCGGATACCCCGATGTTCAAAGGAAACGGTTCCCAACAACGGCCCAATAGTAACCGGAATCCCCAGTTCCTCGTCAAATTCCCTGATAAGAGCCTCCTCGTCGGTTTCCCCGGCTTCCACTTTACCCCCGGGGAATTCCCATTTGCCCCCCAGGTCCCCGCCGGGTATGCGCCGGGCAATGAAGACTTTTCCTTTTTCCACCGCAATACCCGCGACGGATCTGCTGGTCCCATCCATGTACTTAAAGCCTCCTCCTAAAGCAGCAGCGACTGCGGGAATAGAAAATGAAGCGCCGCGGCAACGAAAACCAAAAAACCGATCCATTTTTTGTTAAAATTCAGAAATTCTTCGATTTGACGATAGGTATTCGAATCAATGGTGGTTTTTTTCCGGTAATATTCAAAAATCAGCACAAATCCCCCGGCTAATCCTGCGGTGGCGGGGATGAGGTCGCCAATCACCGGCAGATCCCCCTGCATTGCGGACAGGAGCTTTAGTAAACCGGTAAGCACGGTCAGGACGCCCAGGACAAGACGGCTGGTATCATCCGGGAAGGGCGCCCGAAACCCGGATCCACCCCCCTCCTCGCCCTGAGTATGGCCATGCATCAATATATAACCTGTCACCCCGTTAAACAAGATGGACATAAAATAAAACTGTATCATATACTCCCCATTAGTAGACTCCCCATTATAGCCTTTTTTTCCTGATAAGAAAAGGCCGCACGAGGGGCATCTTAAAGCCTTGACCATTATCGTTTTATTCATAAAATTGAATAATTATATGACACCCGTTTTTTTAAAGAAGATTGTTGCAATGGTCTCCCGGAAGAAAGACCCTGAATCCGAGAAGAAGAACCTCTTAAAACAGGTCAAAAAGGATATAACCCAGAGTAAATTCAGTAAATTTTATAAGATACGGGCTGAAGAACTGGAGCCTGTTTTAGGGCATTTTTTTTATGATATGTATAAAACCATTGCGACTGCCCAGATTTTCCTGCAAAACACCGCAAAATCGACCCTGCTCAAGCAGATCGTTATTGAAACGTTTATGGACAAAGATCTCCTGGACATGGAGGCGCGGCTTTCTCCGGCGGCTATTGAAGAACAGGCTAAAACCATGTCCCCTCATGACCTGTCCCGTCACATAAAGCAGGAACTGGCCGTCTTTGTTGCGGCCTTCGATGCCGTCCGGATGAGCGCGGTGGATCAGTGTTATAACCTTATCCTGATCTTCATCAACTTTGTAACCTTCAATTACTTTCTCCTGTTAAAGAAATTTGACCCCAACCTGCCGGAACACAATTTCAGCTATCAGCCTAAGTTTGTCCATATCAAAGCGGCGTCTATTATCGAAAATATTAAGGATTTCCTCGAAATAGCCTACACGGTGGATCCGGACCAGGATTGGAAACTTGTCCGCAAGGTGCTCAAGGCCTATAAGGGGGATGTGGAGGTCCTGAATTTTGATCAATGGAATAAACTGCTCCTCCGGCTGCAGGAGGTACAAAAAACCAGCATCATGGTGCTCATCGTGCGGCACGTTGACAAGGACCCGATCTGGCAGTCAAAGCCTAATGTCCCCCATGAACATATTGTGCAACCCTATCTTGAAACATTACGGCTCGAAGCGGAGCAGTGCATTGACGAGATCGTAAACGCCCAACGGAATGCCCGGATAGAGGCGGTTGCCAAAACTATTTTTGGTTCCACCCAGGTTACCCGGTTAAGCTATTATACGGACCAGGAAAATGAAATATATCTCAAAAAAAACCTGGGGGGCTTTACCCATATTGCGGAACTTAACTATTTAAAGGCTTTTATCCTGGATTATTATAAGAAGGATATACGGGAGACCTGTGAACTCTTTTTGATCCGGGGCCAATGGAAATCCCTGGACTTAGTCAAGCAAATGTCCGACGGGTTTCATGAGGTCATGGATATCTCGGAAAAGCTTTTGGGTTTTGATGAGGCTTTGGCGAATAAGGGTACCCATGGTTCCCGGCTGCGGATCGCCCTGCTCAAAGGCGAACGGGACAAAAATCAGACAAAAATAATTGGCAGTATCCTGAATGTGGTCAATGAAGAGGCCCGGCGCATCATGGTTGCCACAACTAAATCCCTGGTTGTCGTGGCAAAGCACCTGAAAAATATCCTGGATGATTATCAAAAGACCCCCCACAGTCTCCTGGTGAACTGGCAAGAACTTGAATCGGCTTCGGATACGCCGATTGAGCAGCAAATCGTCACCTGTTACAAAAAAATCTATAATTTTGTCCAGATGATGCAGCTTTTTATGAACCCCAGTGAAGAATAACCGGATTACCATGAGAGATACCGATGCGTCCATTTGAGGTCGTTTCTCCCTTCAGCCCCGCGGGGGATCAGGGGGAGGCCATCGCGGCCCTGACCATAGGCATCACCGCGGGGGATCAATACCAGACCCTCCAGGGGATAACCGGGTCGGGGAAGACCTTCACCATGGCCAAGATTATCGAGATGGTCCAGATGCCCACCCTCATCGTGAGCCACAACAAGACCCTGGCGGCCCAGCTTTTCCGGGAGTTCCGGGGTTTCTTTCCCCATAATGCGGTGGAATACTTCGTTTCCTACTACGATTACTATCAGCCCGAAGCTTATGTTGCCAGCCGGGACCTCTACATCGAAAAGGATGCGTCCATCAATGAGGAGATTGAACGGCTCAGGCTGAGTGCCACCCGGAGCCTCATGGAGCGGGAGGACGTGATCATCGTGGCCACCGTGTCCTGCATCTATGGCCTTGCAACCCCGGAGATATACAAGAAGATGACCGCCACCTTTTCAAAGGGGGACACCATTGACGTGGATGCCCTGATCCGGCGCTTCGTGGAACTCCAATACGAGCGGAACGACGCGGTCCTGGAACGGGGCCGGTTCCGCCGCCGGGGGGATACCCTGGAGATTTACCCCGCCTATCTTGAGGATGCCTACCGGGTGGACCTGGACTGGGACAAGGTGGAACGGATCCGCCGGTTCAACCCCGTGTCCGGGGAAGTCTTCGAGGAGCTTGACCGGGCCATGATATATCCGGCCAAGCAGTTCGTCATGCCCCAGGACATGATCCAGAGCGCCCTGGGGGGCATCAAGAACGAACTTGCCCAGCGGTACGAGTTCCTGAAAAACGCCGGCAAGCTGATGGAGGCGGAACGGCTCAAGACCCGTGTGGAGTACGACATCGAGATGCTCACCGAGATGGGCTACTGTCCGGGAATCGAAAACTACTCTGCCCCCCTGGCGGGACGGAAACCAGGGGAAGCTCCGGATACCCTTATCGACTACTTGCCCAAGCAGCACCTCACCTTCATTGATGAGAGCCATGTAACCCTCCCCCAGCTTGGGGCCATGTACTCCGGGGACCGGAGCCGGAAACAGAGCCTCGTGGATTACGGGTTCCGCCTCCCCTGTGCCTTGGATAACCGGCCCCTGCGGTACGACGAGTTTAAGGAGCGGCTGGACAAGACCATCTTCGTGTCGGCAACCCCGGGGAAGGCCGAAATCGACCAGTCAACCCGGGTGGTCCAGCAGCTTATCCGGCCCACGGGGCTGCTTGACCCGGAGATACAGGTCCGCCCCAGCGAGGGCCAGATGGAGGACATCTATGCCGAGATCCGCCGCCGCATCGCTGCCGGGGAGCGGTCCCTCATCCTCACCCTGACCAAGAAGATGGCCGAGGATTTAACCGATTATCTTGCAGGGCTGGGGCTTAAGGTCCGGTACATCCACAGTGAGGTAGAAACCATTGAGCGGGTGGAAATCCTCACCCAGCTCCGCCAAGGGGCGTTTGACATTCTGGTGGGGATCAACCTCCTCCGGGCAGGGATCGATTTGCCGGTGGTATCCTTTATCGCGATCCTCGACGCGGACAAGATCGGCTTTCTCAGGTCTCTCACGAGCCTCATCCAGATCATAGGCCGGGCCGCCCGGAACGCCGCGGGGATGGTGATCATGTATGCCGACCGGATGAGCGACGCCATGCGGGATGCTATTGCCGAAACCGAGCGGCGCCGCACGGTTCAGATGGCCTACAACGCGGCCCATGGCATCACGCCCATGACCATACAGAAGGCCATTGCGGACATTCTGGTGCGTCATGCCGTGGAGGAGCAGGACGCTGCCGCCACATCCATTGAGGTCCTCAAAAAATCCTACAATATTCTGATCCCCGCCCAACGGAAGCAGCTGGTGGCAGCTTTGAACGCAGAGATGCTGGAACACGCGAAGAAGCTGGAGTTTGAGCAGGCGGCGGCTATCAGGGACGAGATACAACGGATCAACGAGCTGGGAAAAGTGTGATATGCTACTGATATGACTATGAGAAAAATGCCCATCGGCATACAAGATTTTGAAGATATCCGTACCAACCGGCTACGTGTATGTGGATAAGACCGCCTATATATACCGGCTGGTCAATGAAGGTAAACTCTATTTCCTGGGGCGTCCCCGCCGGTTTGGCAAGAGCCTGCTGGTGTCTACCCTCAAGGCATATTTTCTGGGGAAAAAAGAACTCTTTTTTGATCCGCTGAAATTCGATGGGGGCATCACCGCCGATTCCCGGTCCATCACCGATTACCGCATGGGAAGCACGGTCCCCCTGCTCTACCAGAGCGGCTATCTTACCATCAAGGACTATGATAAAGAACTGGACGAGTACACCTTAGGGTTTCCCAACAGAGAAGTAGAATACGGATTTCTGGAGGAACTTCTGCCTGGTACACCTACCCGCCCCAGGGTGTGGATCTGCAAGGATTTTCGATCAGAAAATTTTATGGGGACCTGCGCGCCGGCGACGTGGACGCCTTTATGCTCCGGTTGCGGGCGCTTTTTTCGGATATACCTTACGAACTGAACGACAAGACCGAGCGGCACTATCAGGTAATTTTCTACCTGGTCTTTAAACTGATGGGCCAGTTTGTCCAGGCGGAGGTGCGGAGCGCCAAGGGCCGGGCCGATGCGGTGGTGAGCGCCAAGGACACGGTATATGTATTTGAATTTAAGCTCTCCGATAAGAGTACCGCGGAAAAGGCCCTAGAGCAGATAGATGGAAAGGGATACCGCATCCCCTACACCGCAGGCAGCCGGAAGCTGGTCAAGATCGGCGTTGAATTCAACCGGGTGGAGCGGACCATAGGACGGTGGACTATCGCATAAGGGTCCACACCACGCCGAGGGAGGCCCCATACAGCAGGGGCACTTGAGGATCCCTGAGGCTCTGCATTGCTCCATATTGCCAGGGCCATATTGGCGCTTCCGCTTCCAAAAATAGTTTGATATGGGGGCGTATTTTATAGGAAGCCCCCAGGCCAACATATATATCGTGGTAGAAGTAATCCAGGGGCATCGCCACCGCATAGGTGCAGGTTAATTGCTGATACCCGAGATTAAAGCGGAACCCAAAAGGGCCCGGGGGTTTGGAGAATTCGGTGGAAAGGTTGTACCGGATCCAATGTTGGGTAAGGGTGATGGCCCAGTCATCTTTCTCAACGATGGTTCGGTCGCTCATGCTGAGGGTAATCATGGCCACAGGGATTTGGACCCCGAGCTTGATTTCATAGGCGTCCTGGGAATAGTCTCCAGGATCGGTGAGGTTCCTCCACCCCAGGTAGGTATCAAGCCGAAATGAACCTGAAAGCATGCCGGAGAAGAGCCGCAGCTTGAGGACCATGGAAAGCCCGGGGCTTACGATGTTTGCGTTGGTGTTAAAGATGCCGAAATAGGGGCCGATGGCGAAGTCGATGAAGCCCAGATCCACTTCCGCCCGGGTGAAAATCCGGTTCAAGAGGAGGAGATCCCGCTCAAAACTCAGATTGAAACCCAGGATCTTGGTCTGCTTCCGGGTAAGCTCGATAGTGCCGATACCTTCATAGCGGCTCTGCAAGGGCAGTTCCTGGACAGGGCCGGGGTGAAAGGCCCGCAGACCTGCCTCGGCGCTTATGACGGTAACCGGGGTGAAGACCGGCGGTTCCTCATGAGGACGGTCAATGGCCGTGTCCGAAGATTCTGTTTGCTCTGCCGGGTCTGCTGATTCGGGCGGAGCGTGATCTGGATCCACCGGCTCCAATAAGTACCGGGGATACTCCGGTTCCGGGAGGACCATTGCCGGATACCGAGGCTCCGGCAGGACCACGGTGGGAATGGGGACCTTCGGATCCTTGGCCTGCATGGGGTTTTCCTCGGGGGGTTCCGAGGACTGGGGGGTGATACGCATGATGAAGGGGTTATCCTGAAAGGGGCCGGTATAGTCTGCGTAAGGCAGGGCAAAACCGCGGATGTTAATATAGACCCCATCCTGGACTTCCACGGTTTTGTGGCGGGTGTTTTCGTAACCGTACTGGATGATAGGGGGCAGGTAGATATGAAAGGCTTCCCCCAGGACAGGATGGGATTCCGGGGTGGAATCAAT
>JAITNP010000201.1 GCA_031290455.1 Treponema sp.
TTGCGTAACTATTGGAAGGCCTTCGACATCGCCTTTTTCTACATCAATTATGGCTACGTTTGATGCCTCAGCATACTTTGTCGATCACCTCCGGAAATTGTTTTATAACAAAACAAAAAAGGAATCTTCTGTACCATGAAACCGATAACTCCTCTCCGAATAAAACGAAAAATCATCCGTACATTTTTTCGTGAACAATGGTCACTATTGGTGTGCGATCCTACAGGCAATATCCTCACTTCCATTGTACCGCCTAAAAATTGTCAGTGGGCTGATCCCTTCCCTGTTGACTATACCGGTAAAACATATATCTTTGTTGAACAGCAGATAGGTCATGGTAATGGAACATTGGGGGTAATTGAATTATATCCCAATTTAACTCATTCTGATTTTATTCCCATATTAGAAAAAGAATATCATCTTTCATTTCCAAATGTTTTTTGTCTTGAACAAAACGATAAGATTATATGGTATATGATACCGGAAACCCATGAAAACGAAACTATCGATCTTTATCGTTCAGTTGATTTCCCATACCAGTGGATATATGAGATGACATTGATGGAAAATGTTAAGGCTGTTGACACTACGGTGTTTTTTCATAACTTAAAATGGTGGCTTTTTACCAGCATCGGCACTGAATCAATCTCGGTAAATAAAAACTTTTCTGTGTTTTATTCGGATACATTTCCTTCCAAAAATTGGATTCCCCATCCGCAAAATCCAGTATGTTCAGATTTAAAGAACAGCCGTATGGCAGGATCTGTTTTTATTAATAAAAAAAACGACCGCCTAAACCGTCCTGCCCAGAATTGTTTAAAGGACTATGGCAAAGAAACGAATATCAATGAAATTGTTGAGTTAAATCCCGTTTCATATAAAGAAAAAGTCATAAAGACTATTGCTCCTGAACGTGATCTTCATGCCGTTTGTACCCATACAATAAATTTTTCTAAAAACTATATGTTGCGGGATATTAAAACAAGAAAGTTGCTGAAGTTTTAAGGAAAAGAACAATAAAACCCGAACTGGGTTCTTTCAAAACGGCTTTCCCCGCTTCCGAGTAGAACAGGTTCGGTAAAAAGCCCCGATTGTTCTGCTGGGAACAGAACAATCGGGGCTTGGAGATTCGAAGTCGGGTCTCCGAGCGAGGTCAACCTCCCTCGGAGCGGGATTCGGGGGCTTCCGACAATTTCAGCGGGCCGTTTCATCGAACCGTAGGTTCGACGGGAATCCGTTCCTGGCGGTGGACCTTCGGTTCGGCACACTCATAGGAAAAAGGAAAAGAACAATGAAAATCGTCTATGGTCTCTTTTTTCTCATTATTTTTAACCTGCCCCTCTTTGCCTACATCGATCCGGGAACAGGCAGTATGCTGTTTTCCCTGATTATGGGCGTATCCGCTACGTTGTATTTCTTCGCCCGATCAATGCTCATTAAAATGAAAGGCATGGCGCTGGGAAAAAATACCGCCGCATCGCTGCGCGGTGAGTCGCCCAAGCCGGAAAAGTTTGTCTTTTATAATGAAGGTGTTCAGTACTGGAATGTTTTTAAGCCTGTGCTTGACGCTTTTGAACGGCGCGGTATTGCTGTTTTATATCTGACTTCCACGGAACAGGATCCCTTTTTTAAGGAGGCGTATCAGCATAGTACCGGTAAATACATCGGAACCGGGAACAAAGCCTATGCCGCTCTTAATGTGCTAGAGGCCGATGTATGTCTTATGACAACCCCTGCACTTGAGGTGTATCAGCTTAAGCGTTCAAAGGGGGTGAAGCATTACGCACATATTCTTCACGATACCGGGGATACGACCTGTTACCGGCTGTTCGGCCTTGACTGGTTTGATTCGATCCTGCTCACCGGAGAATATCAGAAACAGGACATCCGTGAACTTGAGAACATCAGAGCTACGCGGCACAAAGAACTTGTGGTAACGGGAAGCACGTATCTGGATGTGTACCGTGAAAAAATACAACATCTACAGAGCGAAGAAAACCATCCCTTTACTGTTTTGATATCCCCTTCCTGGGGACAGGGCGCCCTTTTGAGCGCCTTTGGGAAAAAATTGCTCGATCCCCTCTCAGAAACAGGATGGCGGATAATCATTCGACCCCATCCCCAGTCAAAAAAGAGTGAGGCAGGAATGCTTCAAAACCTTGCGGAGCAATACAAGGCTACGCCCAACTTTGAATGGGACTATGCGCCTGAAAATCTGCCGTCCCTTTCCAAATCTGATGTGATGATTTCTGATTTCTCAGGAATTATTTTTGATTATGTTTTTCTTTTTGATAAGCCGGTACTCTACACCAACGCTTTTTTCAATATTGAAATGTATGACGCGTGTGATCTTGATCACAAACCGTGGCGGTTTGAAGTTGTCAAGACATTCGGCAGGGAATTACGGGAATCTGACTTGAACAGACTGCCTTGCCTGGTCAAGAAGGCGGCAGAAGATGAAGGATCATCTCTTGCGCGGCAGCACGCAAAGGAAACCGCATGGCAGCATATCGGGGAAAGTGGAGAGAGGGTGGCAGATTTTCTGCTTGAAGTAAGGGAGCGTATCACCTCATGTTAACCGTCCTTTTTGACATCATCATAAGCCCAGTTAAACTGGTCATTGAATGTATCTATGCGGTATTATCGGTTTCTATTTTCAAAGACAACATCGGCATATCCCTTGCGGGATTAAGTATCGCCGTCAATATACTTTGCCTGCCCCTCTACATAAAAGCCGAACAGTTACAGCAAGCCGAGCGGGCCGTTCAAAAGAAGATGGCCAAGCGTATTGCCAGCATAAAAAAACATTTCAAGGGTGATGAACAGTATATGCTACTTTCGATGTATTACCGGGAAAATCACTATCACCCGATCATGGCGCTGCGCAGTTCCCTGAGTTTGCTGTTACAGATACCCTTTTTTATTGCGGCCTATTCTTTCTTGTCCCATCTTGAGGCGCTTACAGGAAAGTCCCTCTTTTTTATACAGGACTTGGGCGCAGAGGATGCGTTCTTTACGATAGCTGGTTTTTCAGTCAATATACTGCCGGTTATTATGACCCTTATCAACGTTGCAGCCGGTGCGATCTACAGCAGGGGGCTTCCGGCAAAAGACAAGATACAGCTCTATTGTGTGTCGGGAATATTTTTGGTACTGCTTTACCATTCCCCGGCAGCACTGGTTGTGTACTGGACGATGAATAACCTATTCTCCCTTTTCAAAAACATACTCTTCAAAACCCGGAACCCGCTAAAAATTGTATATATCCTTGGTCTTGTCTTATGTGCCGCCTTTATGATCTATGTATTGTTCTTCCGGTATAATAATCCCAAGCGTGTCCTTAGAAATCAAATCTTTGCGGTATCTGTATTGGCGCTTTTTTCTCTTATACCGGTATTCCTGCGCCTTGCGAAAACCGCTGCCCAAAGATGGCTGTCCTTTCTCTTTGTCCCTTTGAAAAACGAAAAAATCATTTTTGTGTTTTCCTGTGTTACCCTATGGATACTGACTGGTTGTTTCATCCCTTTTAATCTTGTCGCTTCCGATCCGGTTCAATTCGCCTTGATTCCTGGATCGGGTTCTGGAGTATCGAGTCCCTTCGCGCTCCTGCTCTATCCGGCGATACAGGCGCTGGGTCTTTTCATATTCTGGCCTGTCTCTGTTTTTTTTCTGGCCCCCGCAAAAAGCAAACCCCTCCTTTCCGTCTTGTCCGCCGCCTTCGCGCTCTGTGCTATCATGAACTTCTTTGTGTTTCAGGGCGATTACGGGATCATATCAAAAACCCTGACATTCAATCTTGGAGACGGCTACTATTTACACGATGTTCTTCTGATCCAATTGCTTAATATACTTGCCTGTGCGTCTGTGTTCATCGGGGTAAGTCTTGTCGTTTTCTTCAAACAGCAAAAATGGCTGTCTCCAATAATGGGCTTTTGCAGTATAAGTTTTGCCCTGCTCTGTGTGGTAAAAACGGTTACTATCAACACGGGTATTGCCCGGGACGCGGAACTCCAGAAGACGGTCGAGCAAAACACGGTTCAATCAGGACAGAACAGCGATACGGGTTTTGCCACGGCGTTTACTCTCAGCAGAACCGGAAAGAACGTGTTTGTCATCATGCTGGATATGGCGATCAACTCGTATTTCCCTCTTCTTCTTGAAGAGCGCCCTGCCCTTCGTAAAGGTTTTGACGGGTTTGTCTATTATCCGAATACGGCTTCTTTTTATGGCAGAACGCTTTTTGGCGCGCCTCCACTTTTTGGGGGGTATGAGTATACTCCCTATAATATGAACAAGCGCTCCGATAAACCGATGAAAGATAAAAACAATGAAGCCTTGCTACTCATGCCTGCCATACTTAAAGAGCATAATTTCGATATAACGATATCCGGTTTGCCTTATTTAAATTATGGGCAGCCGCTGGAAAATGATTTTTTCAGTAAACGGGGAATTAAAAATATTGGAATTGAGGGAAAATACACTGATACTTATATCCATGATGTTTTGGGCCTTGACGAATACACTGAAGTATCACCGATTGATAAAATAGTACAACGAAACATGCTGATGTTCGCCATACTTGAAACATCGGTATTCACCCTGAGAGATATAATTCATCAGAACGGAAACTATTGGAGCACCGCTGATCACAGTGCAAGCACTGGTATCTCAAGAGTTGTCCTCGACAGATATTCTGCGCTTTATTATCTGCCCCAAACAACCGAAGTGAAGGATGAGAATGGGGGAGGGGGCACCCTTTCAATTTTGGTTAGTGATCTGACCCATGACGGATCATGGCTTTCGTATCCTGATTATACCGCTGAAGCCGAAATAAAACAAGAACACGGAGATAATCTGTTCAAAAATGATTCCTTCAAATTGTATCATGTAAATGCCGCCTCATATATACTGTTGGCAAGATGGTTTGATTGGCTCCGCGCACAGAATGTATGGGATAATACCCGTATTATCATTGTATCGGATCACGGTGAAGGAGGGATTACCAACCCTGCTTTTTCCGCATTCCAAAATAATCATACCCTGAGGTACAATCCCATTCTGCTTTTCAAGGATTTTAACGCGAAAGAACCGATGAAAACCAGTAATAATTTTATGACCAATGCCGATGTTCCCTTCCTGGCCCTCAAGGATGTGGTTGAAAATCCGGTAAATCCATTTACGGGAAAACCTTTGAACGCGGGACCGGAAAAAGATGGGGGCATATATATTTTCACCGAGGGCTATACCAACACCAGTTTCTATACGGGAACAACCTGCCTTGAAGACAATTCAAAATTTTATCGTGTTCACGGTTCAATCTTTGACGATAATAACAACTGGGCAGAAGTGCGCTATAAGGATTTTAAAGACAAACAATGACCATCCTGGGACTCTATTTATTAAATCAGATTCGTACCGGCGGAGACCGGCGTTATCTTGAACTTATGGAATTGCTGGCGGAACGCGGCAACACGGTCATTGTTATTATAAATGAATTTCTTGACTATACACCAATTCGTGTTACGAAAATTGAATTGCCCGTAAAATACAGACGGCATCGTTTCCCTCCTGCTTCTTATCTTTTTAAAAAAAATCTTCAAAAAAATATCGGAACCTTAAAAGACAGGATTGCTCAATATAGTGTCCCGAATGGTGCCCCGGATTTTATTCATATTCACGGCGACACTCACTTGAAAGCAGCGCTGTTTCTCAAACATACCCTGCACCTGCCGCTGTTTTACGCGTTTCGCTGTAACGACATAGACCGGGCGTGTATTCTCCGTTCAAGGGGCGGACTAAGCGCGGGGGAGTATCTCTTTTCCCGTGTATATGAGCCGGTAAACCGTTCAAGGGAAAAGCAGGTTGCCCATTACGCCGAACTGGTTACCTTTCAGAATACCGCTGATAAAGACCGCTTTCTTCTACGCACAGGCAGCGCCGAATCAAAGACGGTGATTATCCCGGGCAATATCGGACCGCCCCGCTGTACGCCGGCATGGCAGAATAAAAACACCTCGTCAGCGGTAAAAAACATTGTTTATATCGGATCCCTGTCTGCGAGCAAGGGACTCTGGGATCTATTGAAAGCCTTGGGCTTATTAAAAGAAAAAAGCTATGACTTCTTACGTTGTTATGTGTTAGGACGGCCTGAGAATTCTGAGCAAACAATGGAACTCATCAAAAAAATACATATAGAAGATATGATTTCCCTGGAGGGCTTTAAAAGCCCTTTCCCCTATCTTGCGGAACACGATCTCATGGTCTACCCAACCCTCTACGACGCCTATCCTGATACGGCCCTTGAAGCCCTCCACACCGGCTGTCCGGTCATCGCCGCTGCTGTTGGGGGCCTTCCTGACCTGCTTCACTACCCGGAACTGCTCTTTGCATCCGGCAACATACAGGAAATTGCCGACCGAATTGAGCGGTGTATCACCGATACTGCGTTTTATCAGCATATCCGCAGGCTCTGTGCCCGGCGTGCCGAGGCGCATCACTTTGACTGGGCGGAGCGCTTTGAAACAGCGATGGCGGACTATTCCCAAGCTCGCCTAAATGGAACAGTCTCATATAAATAAAAATCAAGTACTTTAATCAAAAGGTACTTGACAAAAGGAGCATTTTATGCATATAATTCACTCAACACTCAACACTCAACACTGTGCGCCGCGCTTTTGAAAGGTGCGCGGCATGAACATAGCGCTGGTGCAATTCTATGCGTATCACGAAGAGGTGCTTGCCCCGCAGATAGATTTTCTCCTGCCGGACAACGCAGTGTTTGTTGCCGCGCCGGCTAATGTATTCCGGCATGATTATATGGCACCCTTTAACACATCTGTACAAAAAATTTCATTTAATGACAAAAGGTATGAAAGAGGTAAAATAGCTGCTATTCCCTTCAGGATACTTTCGATAATCATAAAGTATCTGCAACTAAACAAAGTCGTAAAAAAGAAAAAGATCGATCTGATTGTTTTCAATACAATAAACAAGCCGTTTCACTTTATACTGATTAAGTGTTTTTTCAGAAACATTGACAAGATACATATTATTCACAATGCCCAAACCTATGTAACAAAAGAAAAGGCCCTGTCTTTGAATTCTGGTTTTTTTAAAATGAATCTGTTTATTTCCTTTGATGTGTATAACTACTATGTTAATCATGGAGCGGTTTCCTTTGGTCTTAACAGTTCATTGTTTGACTGGTTTTTGCCGGGCTTGACAAACCTCGCGCTCGTTGAGCAGGATTCCGGTCAATCAGTAATGGATGATGAGAATACCATTACGATTGTTGTACCCGGCAGTATTGATAACCAGAGAAGGAATTATGAAGGGCTTTTCTCCGCTTTGGAGACAGCGGCCCCTGATATGCAGAGAAAAACAATCAGGATGCGGATTATTCTTTTGGGAAAATGTCCCGATGAAACGAAGAACAGAATAGCTGAGAGAGGACTTAATTCGGTGATAAAAACCTATACTGAATATGTACCTGGGAAAGAAATGCTCCGGGTTATCAAAAACGCCGATGCGGTCGCCTTTCTGATTGACAAGAGCATTGGGGAGAACTGTCATTTGTACAACAAATACAAGGCAACGGGAAATTCGGTGTTCTGTTTGAGTTTCGGCCTTCCCTGTATTGTGTCGGATGATTTTCCTGTTGACGGGACGCTGAGAGAGCGGGCGATTGTGTATCATGCTTCTCATATTGAAACAGTATTGCTTGATATACTAAATGGGAGATTGTCTAAGGATTATTTCAAAAAACTAAGGGGCACGCCGCTGCCGGAAGTGTATTCCCCCGCATATCAGCGCCGCCATTACCGTGAATGTCTTGGCTTGGACACCGAAAAACAGGATACCTGTCATGGCTGAAACAAGGGGCATCATCACCATCGCCATCGGCAAACGCTTTGTCCTGCAGGCACAATACTTGGCCTATTCCTGTATGCTCAACGCGCCTGATGTCATCCGTTCGGTATTACCGATTGTCCTGAAATGCTCTCTCATTATTACCACATCATCATTCCCTACGATCCGGTGCTGGGGGATCCCTTTGCCACCAAGACCCGGCTGTACCGGTATTCCCCTTTTGACAAGACCCTGTATCGCTCCAGGGAAAAACAAGTTGCACGATATGCTGAACTCATTACCGTTCAAAATACCATAGATACGAACCGTTTCCTTGAAAGGACTGGATGTTCTGAATCAAAAACCGTGGTTATTCCTGGAAATATTGGATTACCACGCTGTACTTCCGAATATGCGAATAAGAATCTTATGGTATATCCTACCTTGTATGACGCCTATCCTGACACGGTGCTTGAAGCGCTTCATACAGGCTGTACGGTTATTGCCGCGGCCGTCGGTGGGCTTCCTGACTTGCTACAGTATCCTGAATTGCTTTTTAAATCCGGCAACCTTCAGGAAATCACTGACAGAATAGAACGGTGTATAACCGATCCTGTTTTTTATCAGCACATTCGTACATTGTGTGCCCAGCGTGCCGCTGTTCACCGCTTTGATTGGGCGGAACGGTTTGAGGCGGCAATGGAAAATTATGGACAGAGGAAAGAATAAAATGGAACTTGATATTAGATGGCAACAACGTTTTTCAAATTACAAAAAAGCGTTGAATAAATTAAGCGAAGCCGTTAAATATATAACAGAGAATAATAATAAATTTGAGACCGTGTTATCAGAAATCATCAAAGAAGGATTAGTACAGCGGTTTGAATATACTCATGAACTAGCATGGAATGTTATGAAAGATTATGCGGAATATCAAGGTAACAATTCAGTTGGGGGTTCCCGTGATGCTACACGAGAAGCGTTAAATCTAAAACTGATAGAAAATGGAGCAGTTTGGATGGAAATGATTCGCAGCGGAAATGAAACTTCCCATACATATAACAATGAAATAGCAGATACTATCGTTCATAAAATCATAAGTGAGTATTTTACTGCCTTTTTATTCTTTAGAAATTCTATGGAAAAAAAGCTTTGTTTATGCAATATGGATTAAATGAATATTGTTTTTGCATCATACCAAGGTGTGGAACAGGTTGTTTTGTATGGTTCACGGGCAAAAGGAAATTTTAAGCCATATTCTGATAAAACAAAATGATATATGGAATAGTATTGAAAAAGAAATAAAATATTATCATAGCTTAAAGTTGCATGATTCGGTTGATTATATCATGGATTAGGAATTCAAAAATATTATGCATTCAACCAACGGTATCATCACCATTGCCATCGGTAAGAAATACATCTCCCAGGCAAAGTACCTTGCTTATTCGTGTATGCTGCACGCGCCGCAGGTGATACGTGCGGTGATAACCGACCGACCGGAAGCGCTCTCCAGTTATTACGATAGGGTTATTTCCTATAATCCTGAATACGGCGATCCCTTTGCAGTAAAAACCAGGCTGTATTGGTATACGCCTTTTGAAAAGACGCTCTACGTGGATGCCGATTCGCTGGTAATAAACCACATAGATACCTATTGGGACGCGCTTAGGGAGCGTTCCTTTGCGTATAATGGCAAAATGATTACCGAGGGTGATTGGTATTTTGATATTAGTACAGTAATGAAACAAGTTTCTGTTCCGTGGATACCGAAATTTAATAGCGGAATGTTTCTTTTTGATAAAAGTGAAAAAGCAAAAAGCATCTTTGATATGGCTTATGATTATTTACACAATCAAAAAAAGAAAAAACTGGATGTCGATTTTTTCAGAAAAGAGATGCTCCCTGATGAACCTTTTCTGGCAATAGCCCTTGCAAAACATGATGAAGAACCCTATGAAGATTACGGTCGTTTTTCAAGAACGTTAATCGGCGCGAAACATATCCATGTTGATGTTATTAAGGGGCTTGCTTTTTTTACCAAAAATGAGGAACCGGTGTTTCCGTCAATCATCCATTTTTGCGGACGGTTCGGACAATTTTTGTTTTTACAGGAAAAACTAAAACTGTTTTTTTATGTTAATCCACCGGTAAGCACGATGTTTACGATGATTTGTTCATTGATTCGAAGAATTTTTAAAAAATCAATTTAAGAAATTTAAGGAGGAATTATGCAACAAACACTTTTTGCTATAGATGAAAAAACGATACGCGATACTTTTGCTGAAAGGTCCCCATGATCACCATCCTTGTCTGTTACGAAAGAATTTCTCTCTTCCACACCATGGAACCTTTTTTTAATAAAAGGTTTCGTAACTATTTTCATTTTACCCAGTCTCCCGAATACTGTTTAAAGCACGATAAAAATACTGTTTTATTTATGGAACGGTGGTTTCAACACCGGGAACCCCAGGACCTCAGTCCTGATGATTTTGAGTTAATGAAAAAGTTACGGGACAAATACAAAACCCTTGTTTTCCTGAACGGTCAGCCCGAGGCCGGTACCAACCGGCTGGATTTACTTCCATATATAGACCGGCTTTTTTATAAATCGGTTTTTGCGGATCCCCAAAACTATCTGAAAGACCTGTACGCAAAAAACCTCTTTGCCGATTACTACCATCGAACCTATCAGATTACAGATACCGGCGCTGAATACCGCACGAAATCTGTACTATCACCGGAGGAAACAAAACGGATAGAGCTTTCCTGGAATATCGGGGTGGGTGATTATCCCCGGCGGCACTGGCCTCAGCGTTTAGGCGCAGTACTGGCGCGGTGCAATCTTCCTGATGTGGGGCGGCTTTTCAAGACCGGCCATACCAATCCACCGCCTGATTTTTCAAGTCCTTGCCGGCATATCGCGGTTCACGCACGGATCGATCCCGTTTCATGCGAATCGATCTCCTATCAGCGGCGGATATATCTTGAAAAGATAAGCGGGAATCCGCGTTTTATAACCGGTATGGTCTCCCAGGATGTGTACTATCAGGAATTATACGATTCACAGATGGTTCTTTCCCCCTTCGGCTGGGGTGAAGTGTGTTTCCGCGATTTTGAGGCGATTATCTCAGGGGCGCTGCTCCTGAAGCCGGATATGTCCCACCTTAAAACATGGCCTGATGTGTATATCCCCTATGAAACATACGTTCCCCTCAATTGGGATGGAACGGATATTATTGAAAAAGTTGAAACCTATCGTGCCGATGATGTGGAAAGAATGCGCATTGCAGGTAATGCCTGGGAACAGTACCGGAACGCATTATGCGGACTCGAAGACCGGTTCAGTTCATTGTTTCAAAACATACTACCGTGAGTAACGCGATGACTCAAGCAAAAAATTACGGTTACCCCCTGTTCCTTTCCATGCTATGCTTCATAGCCGGTTTGGGGCAGCTCTGGGCCGAACCCTTTAGTATTATTCCCGCAGGGGATCCTATCATTGAAGATATCCGCTTTGTAACCCGGGAATCCGGGATGAGTTTCCGCTCCCTGACCCCTCCTTTTTCACGGGATGAAGTGCAGCAGATCCTTGACAGTATTGATCCGTCGGCGCTGTCGGCTGCGGCACAGGAAGCATATATCCGTATACAAAATAAACTGCATCCTCAAACGATAATTTCCGATAGTTTATTTTCTTTTTCGGTACATATCACGGCGGCGGCAGAGGGACGCCTGAGAACGAATGCCGCCATCCCCTGGACACAAGGGGATACCGCAAGTCCGTTCATGCTTTCCATTCCCCTTAATTTCTACTTTGCCAATAGGGTACAACTGAATCTTGAACCTATTCTGGCCGCTGATCCTTCGTTTTATGAAACAGACGGTTCCTGGGGGACCAATATTCCCTACAAGATAGAACGCATTGACATGAATATGCCCCTCCGGGGGTTTTTCGCGGCCGGTGGTGCATGGTGGAATTTTCAGCTTGGACGGGATCGCCTCTCTTTTGGAGCGGGGCGCACGGGAAATCTGGTTATCTCTGATACTCCTGATTATTATGACTTTGTCCGTACCGCTTTCTTTTCTCCCCATTTCAAGTACTCGATACTGATAAGTCAAATGCCCCTTTCCCTTGCCAATATGAACATCGATAAAACTAAGTACGCGATTACTGATAAGACGGTTACTGAAACGGTCCAGCGGTACATCTATGTGCACCGTATGGATATTAAACCCTTGAAGAATGTGTCGGTCGCCCTTACCGAAGGCTTAATGGTGGGCAATGCTCCGCTGGAGCTGCGGTATCTTAATCCCTTTGCGATATTTCACAATTTTTTCCCCTGGCAGGATTACGATTCCTGGGCAGCGGGTTACGATATGACCGGTTCAATTTTTTCATGTGATGTAGAGTGGACCATCATACCATCCCTTGCGGTTTATGGGCAATTTGTGTTAAATGAGTTTTCAACGTCCTATGAATTGGCCCGATGGCCCGATACGCAACCCCCCAATGCTCTGGGCTACCTTGCGGGTATTGAATACCTCCGTGGGTTTACCGGTTGGCGGGCGGTGTTTTATGGGGAGTTTGTGTATACGGATCCCTATCTGTACGTGAATAACAGCCCTTTTGCAAGTTATATCTGGATGCGCCGGCTCTCGGATATAACGTCAAAAGACCTGCGGTATCAGTGGATTGGCTATCCTGATGGCAGGGATGCCCTGGTGTTTGCCGCAGGCTCAAGTTTCTTTAAGGAAGACCGGGCCTTTTCCGTGGATCTTGCCTTTATCCGTAAGGGCGAACATACTATCCGGTGGGACTGGGGAATCGGTACGCCCTATACGGATGAACGCACCCCCACGGGTACGGCGGAAAACAAACTCACTGCCACGATTAAAGGGATGTGGAAACCCCTATCCTGGATTACCCTTTCCGGCACTATTGCAGGCAGCATGATTTTTGATATGGGCCACACCAAAGGAACCAATGCCTATGGACTTGAAACCATTTTAAGCCTTGCTTTGACGTATTAGTAATCAGTATTATTAAAGTAATAATGAAACAAAACATGAAAAAAAGAGTGATAGCAGGTTTGCTTGCTTTTGCCTGGCTCAGTGCGCTTGAAGCCCAGCGGATCCATGATCCCAATGATGCCTTGTATCATGATATCGATCAGTGGGTTGCTCGTGGCTACATTACTGATATGGTGCCCCTCATCAGGCCCTACCCTGCCCAGCTCATTGATGCGCTTTTAGCCCAGGTGCTTGACCGGGGTAATGCCGAAGCGCGGGAAAAAGCTACGGGTTATCAAAAGAACATAGCCCCCGGTTCCCGTCTCATTCATGCGGGGGTAAACGGCAGCATTGAGGGGGAAAATGACGATGTGGCTGCCGAAGGCGCCATCTTTGCCGATGGGGTCATCCGCATTAGAGGCTGGATAAGCGCCGGTTATTCCATGTTTATCCAGGGTGGGACCAGAACCCCCGGTAAGGAGTTGAATGTTCCCGGGACCTACTCGCCCTACCCGGATCTGGTCTCTGACACGGCTAATATCGGACCTTTAAACCTGTTCCAGAACTGGACCTCCATGCTCAGTGTCGGGCAGCATAATTTCTATGTTCAGGCTGGCCTTGGACGCACTGCCTGGGGGCCTTTTTATGATACCAGTGTGATCGTTGGTCCCCAGGCCGGCCGGGCAGGACATTTTAGCCTTAATTACCGGCGGCCCCGATGGTCCTTTGAAATGCTGTTCCTCGCCCTGACCGCCTCCGATGATTATGGGGATGGGTTCTTTCCTGAAAAATATACGGTGGCCCATTCGATTAACTTCAACATCTTGCCGAACCTGGAAGTCGGTTTCCTTGAATCGGTTATCTGGGGGGGACGGCTTGAATTCCTGTACCTCATTCCCTTTGTCCAGTTGTTTGGCGCCCAGGCCCTGAGTGATTTTGGGGATAATTCTTTTATGGGCTTTCATATCCGCTGGAATACCGGGTACCATATCCAGGTCCTGACCCAGGTCTATATTGATGATCTCCATTTAAATGATGTGATGCGCCTCAAATTCAATACGAAATATAAACTGGCGGGAGAATTGGGGCTTGTCTGGGCGCCGCCGGAAGGCCCCTTGGCATCCCTCGCCGGGGACTATACCCTGGTATTTCCCTATATGTACACCCACTGGCATGTACCGGACACCGGGGACCCCACGTATCTGCGGGATGTGCCAAACTATTTCACCTATTCCCACATGGGCAGAAACCTGGGAGCAAGCCTTGAACCGAATTCAGACCGGATATCCCTCAGAAGCCGGTGGAGAACCCTGCGGAATTTCGATGTTGCGGTGTCGGCATATCTTACCCGCCACGGAAATCCTTCCGCAGGGGTGGATATGAGTGAGGGACGGCACGACGGCTCAATTTTTGATGATGGCGTTACCAGTGATGATGGCAATAACTACAGTACCCTCCATTTCTTAACCCAGCCGCTCCTCGATATCCGGCTTGCCGGCGGTTTTGGTGTAATCTGGTCCTTGCCGACTACCTTTGGGGTGTTCTCCCTCAATGCCGATTATATCCTTGAATATGGGTGGAACCGAGGTCTTGCCGAGAACCATGACGGACTTACCCATTATTGGAGCATTGGCGGTTCCTGGCGCTTCTAGCATGATTGTTACTGATAAAAAATGGGCGGCGCCGGTGGGTACTAAATCCCGTCCCACCCTGTCCCTGTGGCTCGGTGTTGATGTTGGTTCCACCACGGTGAAGATCGTGGCCATGGATGCGCAGACCCGGCGCCTCGTCTTTTCCCGCTACCTGCGCCATAATGCCCGGCAGACTGAAACCGTCCTTGCCATCCTGCGGGAAATTTTTTCTTCCTATCCCAAGACTCACTTTCGGCTTGCGGTGTGCGGATCCGGGGGCAAGACCATGGCGGACCTGCTGCATGCCCCCTATATTCAGGAAGTCGTTGCCAATGCTATTGCGGTAAAAACCTTTTACCCCCATGCACGGCTTGCCATTGAGCTGGGCGGCCAGGATGCGAAGATCCTCTTTTTTTACCACGATGAAGGGACGAATCGGCTGGTGACTTCGGACATGCGGATGAACGGAAGCTGCGCCGGAGGAACCGGCGCTTTTATTGATGAGGTGGCCCATCTTTTGAAAATACCCGTGGAGGAATTTGAATCCTGGGCGGCCAGGGGATCCCATGTGTATGAGATTTCCGGCCGGTGCGGGGTGTTTGCCAAAACCGATATTCAGCCGCTGCTCAATCAAGGAGCACGGCGGGAGGATATCGCCCTTTCAACGTTTCACGCCGTGGCAAAGCAGACCATAGGCGGCCTGGCCCAGGGGCTGGAGTTAAAGCCCCCCATCATTTTTGAAGGGGGGCCCCTCACCTTTAACCCCAGCCTTATCCGGGTATTCGCGGAGCGCCTGGGCCTCTCGAAACGGGATATCATTCGGGCCCAAAACCCCGAAACCCTGGTTGCCTACGGTACGGCCCTTTCCTTGGGGGAAATGTTTGGCGATTCCCCCGATGCTTTTGTACCCGAAGATGCGCTCTCCGCCCTGTCCGCGTACCGGGAAACCATAACAGGGCAGGTTCCCGATAAGAAAAAGGAGTACTTCTTTTCCGATGCGGAAATGCGAGCCTTTCGTAAACGGCATGAACCACCCCCTCCTCCCCGGCCATCGGTCAGACCAGGGGAGGCGTTGCGGGTGTACTTGGGAATCGACGTGGGTTCCACGACCACCAAATATGTGCTCATGGATGAGGATGAAAGGGTGGTGGATAGTTTTTACACCCCTAATAATGGCGATCCCTTAAGTCTTATCCGTACAGCCCTCATGGATCTGAACAAAAAATATCAAGAACTCGGTATAGGCCTGGACATCATTGCCTTGGGAACAACCGGTTATGGAGAAGTCCTCTTCGCGAAAGCCCTGGGCGCGGATTACCACATGGTGGAAACGGTGTGTCATGCGGTAGCGGCCCTCAAGTATGTGCCGGATGCCAGCTTTATCCTCGACATCGGCGGTCAGGATATGAAGGCTATTACCATTGCCCACGGGATCGTTACGGATATAACGTTAAACGAAGCCTGTTCCGCCGGCTGTGGTTCCTTTTTGGCAAATTTCGCCGCGTCCCTTACTATTCCGGTGGAGCAGATCGCCGAAGCCGCGTTTGGCGCACGGAACCCTGCGGAACTGGGAAGCCGCTGTACGGTCTTCATGAACAGTTGTATCATCAATGAACAGAGAAACGGTAAACAGGGGGACGATATCATGGCGGGCCTCTGCCGCTCGATCATCGAAAACGTCTTTACCAAAGTTGTCCGTATTTCCAACTTTTCCAGCCTGGGGGATAGGATCGTCGTGCAGGGGGGAACCTTCAAAAACGACGCGGTGCTCCGGGCCCTCGAACAGTACACCGGCAAGCCTATTATCCGTGCGCCCTACCCCGGCGAAATGGGGGCCATAGGAATCGCACTCCTGACAAAACAGCATGTTGCCGAAACCCTCGCCGCTCCTGCCGCTGCCGTGCCTTTTGTTTCCCGGTTCATCGGCCTTTCTGCCATGGAAGGTTTTAGGTACACCCAGCAATCGAACTACCCCTGTACCTTCTGCGGCAACCATTGCAACCGTACCCTCATCACCTTTTCCAGTGGGGAACCCTATGTTACGGGCAACCGCTGTGAGCGCGGTGAAATCATCGGCAGCAATCAAGATACGGCGGTTCGTGAAAAGGTGCGGCAGGTTACCACAAAAATGCAATCGGTCCCGGATCTGATGAAGAAGCGGGAAGCCCTCCTCTTTCAGGATTATCCCTTTGTACCGGTAAGTCCGGCAAAGGACATCACCATCGGCCTGCCCCGCACCCTTGAGTTCTGGGATAGTATGCCCTTCTGGACCACCTTTTGGCATGCGCTGGGCTTCAAAACCCAGGTCTCCGGTCAGAGTTCCCGGAGTCTCTTTGAACGGGGCCTCCCCTTTGTGGCCTCGGACACCGTCTGCTTTCCCGCCAAACTCGTGCATGGACACATCCGCGATTTGGTGGACAAGAAGGTGGACCGCATCTTTATGCCCATGATGCTCCGCATGCCCTCGGAAAATACTGACCCCCTGAGCGACCATGTGTGCGCCGTGGTAAAGGGGTATCCCATGATCATCAAGTATTCCGATGATCCCCAGCGCCGCTGGGACACGACCTTTGACACCCCCATCTTTCACTGGTTCAAACTCCAGGACCGGAACCGTCAAATCAGTGACTTTGTGCAAACCACCTTTGGCATTCCCCGCACGGTGATCCGGCGGGCAATTGCCGAAGGAGACGGGGCGCTTAAGGCTTTCCGGACGGAACTCATTGCCGAAGGAAAACAGATCATCGAGGAAACTGAAAAACAGGGGACCTTTGCCGTGGTACTTGCGGGCAGGCCCTACCATAACGATGCCTTGGTAAACCACGATCTGTCCTGCTATTTTACCCGCTTGGGAATCCCGGTCCTTACCGTGGACGCCCTGCCGGGTCTGCATACTACCGAATTGAGCCTGACCCGTACGGAAATTACGAATAACTTTCACGCCCGGATGTTATCCGGCGCTATCTGCACGGCCCGGCGCCGGGAGCTTGAGTATGTGCAGATTGTCAGTTTCGGCTGCGGCCATGATGCCATTTTAACCGATGAGGTTACCCGGCTGCTGAACAAGATTTCCGGCAAAGACCCCCTCATTCTGAAACTTGACGAGAGTAACGTGGCAGGTCCCCTCAATCTCAGAATAAAATCCTTTATCGAAACCATCAAAGCCCGCCGCCGGAAGGAAGCCGTTGCCGAAATCCACTGTCTTGAAGACCCCTATCCGGTAAAATTCACCAAGGCGGACTGGAAAAACAAAACCCTCCTGATTCCGAATGTATCAGTGGCCTTCTGCAAAATCCTCAGCTCCGCGATTCGACGGCAGGGATTTAAAGTGGAACCACTGCCCTTGGGCGGACGGGACGCGATAAAACTGGGTAAAAAATACGTGCACAACGATATCTGCTTTCCCGCACAGATGAATATCGGCGAGGGACTTTCTGTGCTGGAAAGCGGCCAATACAACCCTGATGAGGTTGTTATCGGCCTGGCAAAGTACCAGTGCGACTGCCGGCTGTCTCACTACGCGAGCCTGGCCCGTAAAGCACTGGACGAAGCGGGTTTTGCCCAGGTGCCGATTATCACCACGGATAAGCTTGATTCAAAAAACATGTATCCTGGCTCCAAACTGGGCACTATCTTCGAGATACGGATGCTTTGGGGTATCACCATCATCGATATCCTAGAGGAACTGTTGCGCAAGATCCGACCCTACGAATGTAATCCCGGGCAAACCAACCGGGTCTTTACCGAAGCGACTGATGCGGTTGCCGCGGGACTCCACCGTAAGGGCATCCGCGGCGCTATCGTGGCTTATAAAAAGGGGATCCAGGGGCTCTGTAAAATTCCCTACGACCGGCGGGTGCGTAAAAACCAGGTTTTCATCACCGGGGAGTACCTGTTGAACTACCATCCGGGTTCCAATTTCTATGTTGAGGATTATCTGGAAAAGCATGGCATGGAAGTGATCCTGCCCCGGATGATCGATGTGTTCCACCGGGATTATGTCCGAAAAATTTCGGAAATGCAGGAATTCCATGTGCGCTATCCTTTTGGCGATGCCCTGATCTCCTACATCGGTACGGGCCTGTTCGACTTTGCCATTGAACAGCTCGAAAAGCTCGCTTTCCGTCACCCCCTCTACGAACCCTGCACACGGCTCTCCGCACGGGCTGCGGCGACCGACCATATCATGCACCGAACCTTTACCTCAGGCGAGGGCTGGCTCATCCCCGGGGAAATACTCTATCACGCCTCCCGGGGGGTGCGTTCCTTTGTAATACTCCAGCCCTTCGGATGCCTGCCCAATCACATCTGCGGCCGGGGTATCGTGAAACGCCTCAAAGAAGAGTATCCCCACATCCAAATCCTTCCCCTGGACTACGACCCGGACACCAGTTTTGCGAATATCGAAAACCGCCTGCAGATGCTCATCATGAATGCCCGCAGGTAGGGGTCAATGGGGTAGCGATACTGAACCAATGGCAACCGCTATGGCAGCGAACTCAATCGTTTTGAATTGCCGGATGCAGTCGAGAACTTATTTGATTTTAAGTTGAAAAGAAATGGCGATTTAACCCTACATGAGGGGCGCAAAGAGCCGGAGTACGTCCTGGACAATTCGCTGAAAGGCGTTCCATGCGAAGTCCTCCGCCGTGATCCGGTGGGAAATAGGAATAGTGTTGAGAAAGTCTTCCTTTATTTTTGCAACCCCTTGATTTTTATAGATACAGACCCCGCATTCAAAATGCAGATAGAGGCTGCGAAAATCCAGGTTGGTGGTACCCACGGTGGCCACCTTGTCATCGGACACAAAGGTCTTGGAATGGTTGAACCCTGAGGAATATTCGTAGACCTTGACCCCGGCGGATACCAATTGGCGGTAATACGACCGTGAGGTGATTTCGACGATCTTCTTGTCCCAGCGGTGGGGGGTGATGATCCGGACGTCGACCCCACTCTTCGCGGCCAGGGTCAGGGCGGAAAGGAGATTATCGTCCACCACGAGATAGGGGGTGTTTATATACACGTATTGCTTGGCGTTGTTGATGATCTGGATGTATACGTGTTCCCCCACATTTTCATCGTCAATGGGACTGTCCGCGTAGGGCTGAACATAGCCGTCGGATGCAATGGGGCAGGGTTCCGCCTTCCACGGATAAAAGACTCCATAGTCTTCTGGTTGTTTTCGTTCGAAACTCCACATGTTGAGGAAGATCAGGGTGAGACTCCAGGCCGCCTCCCCTTCCAGCATGATGGCAGCATCCTTCCAGTGTCCAAACCGTTCATACTCATTGATGTATTCATCCGCGAGGTTGATGCCCCCGGTAAAGGCGACTTTGCCGTCAATGGCAATGATCTTCCGGTGGTCCCGGTTATTCTGCAGGGAAGAGAGGATGGGCTTAAAGGGGTTGAAAACAATACATTGAATCCCGTTCCGTTCCAGGTGTTTCTGGTAATTCGGTGATAGGGACATGAAACAGCCCAAGTCATCATACATGATCCGCACATCCAGCCCCTGTTTGGCTTTTTTTTTCAGCAGGGCGATGATGGGATTCAGCATGACCCCCTGACGCAGAATAAAGAATTCCAGGAAAATATACCGCTCCGCCTTTTCCAGTTTCTCAAGGACCCTGGTGAAAAAAGCCTCCCCGGAACTGAAATATTCCGTCTGAGTATGGGCATAGACCGGAAATCCCGCGTATTCCTGGAGGTACCGGACCTGGGGCAGGCAGTCCTCATGATCGGCTGCCAAAGCGGGCAGGGTATCTCCGGGGAGAACATAGAAAGGACGACACTGACGGTTGCTGATATCAATGAGCCGCCGCATCTTCCGGGAATTGAACTGGGAATGAAAAACAATGTACACGAAGCCCCCGAAAATGGGGAACATCAGGATAAGGAAGATCCAGGTCAATTTATAGGCGGATTTTTCTTTTTTATTATAGATGTACAGACATACTACGATGCTTAAGGTATTCAGGGCCAGGCTGACATTCCGAAAAGCCATGCTTGAACCGGCGATGAAGGATAAGATAAAGCCAAGCTGTACCAGCAATATGGCGATGACAAAAACCCGCCGCCTGAATATGACCCGTACCCATTTTTTGCTCATCAGCGGCTTCTTGTTTTTCAATCACCCTAAACCGGCCAGGACCCGGCCCCCTGACGAAGCATCCGCACTGCATCTCCGCTTATATCGAGGATGGTCGAAAATATCCGCCGCTGTTCTTCTCCCGGGTCCAGGATAAGGTCCACCCCGTCTATGGCTTCCAGTTCCCAGCTCCCCTCAAAGAGTTCCTCCTCCGGGATAGGCAACAGCTCAAGGGGTTCGAGGTTTTCCGGCGCCGCCGCTTCCGGCTCAAAGCCGGGAACCATGCCCTGTTTTGCGGTTATCGAATACAGCGGGCACCCCAGGGTTTTGATCAGTGCCAGGGGCACCGGGTAATCCGGGATACGGATACCTATTTCCCGGCGTTTAAGCCCCAGGGCTTTTTCAGTACCCAGGAGGGTTTTCAGGATAAATACATAAGGCCCCGGGGACAGCCGCTTGATAAGCCGGAACCGGGTATTATCCAAACTACAGAATTCCCCAAATTGGGAAATATCGGAACACAACAAGGTAAAGTGCCGCTCATCCCGCTCACCCGAAAGGCGCCTGAGTTTTTTTATCCCCTCCCCGGAGGTAAAAGAACAGACAATACTCCAACTGGTATCGGTCGGCACGGCCACAAGCCCCCCGCCGGCCAGCAGTTTGGACCCCCTGGCCAAGAGCCGATCATCAATATTGCTGGGAACCACATATTCGACCATAGTGAATCAGTGTATCATACGGGAGGCCACTCTCGCAAGAAACCAGGGCGAAGACTTCAATTCGGTATATGTTGTAAATCGTGGGAGAGCATCGTAAGGCCCACGACCGGCACTACCATTGTCAATAATAGGAGCATATCGGTGAGTCTGCTCCAGGGGGCCGTGGCCCTTGGGTGTTCCGGGTCTTGCTGATTCCTGGCAACAGGCTGGTTCGCGGTGGCCAGGGTTTTCTGTTCCGCGCTCAGTTCCAGCATCAGCTCGTCTATCCCTTCGATAAAATGCTTCCGGGTAATCAGTCCTTTCCGCTCGGTGATCCGTTCAAAAATACGGAAGGATTCCCCCAGCAGGGAACCCAGGGGACCGGGTAGGCGCAGATCGGAACGAATGGTCGCCTTGGACAGCATGATAAGCCCTTCCAGGGTAACCGCTTTATGCAGCCCCGAAACAAGAGCGCCTTGGGTAAGGGGGAAGATGCCGAATTCCACCAGAACCTTGCCGTAGGGCACGAGGAGGTTGAAGACGACTATGCCCAGCATTACCATCAGGGTCATCAGGAGATTGTTTCTTTTGCCCCCAAGCCGGGCATAAACCAGGAAAAGCAGTAACTGGAGGGTCCGCAACAGGGTGGAGGGGTTACCAAGAAAGGCGGCCATCATGACCAGACCCGCAATGAAGAGATCGCCGCTCCTGAAGCGGTTCCCCCATAGTACACGGCGCGGTTCTTTCATGGAGCTATCTGGGCGTGGTACCAGCGTGAGCGGGAAGCGAAGGTTTCACAGAAGATGCCCAGGGTCATGCCCGTAACAATCCCCGCGGCCAGAAAGGGGGGGACGAGGAATTGTACCCCTTCCCCAAAGACAAAAAACCGGGCCAGGGTCAGTTGGGTAGTGTTGGAGAGGAGGGCGCCTATGACGCTGATACCGATAAAGCTGATGCGTTTTGGCCCCCAAAGCCGCCGCGCCAGGTACATGATCCCCGCGGATGAGCACGTACCAGCCAGGGAAAAGAGGAAAATATAGGAAACCAGGGTCCCGGTTATGAGGGCCTGCCCCAACACCTTGATAAGAACCAGGATAACAAAGTATTGCAACGATAAAATATCCAGGGCCAGCAGGATTGGTACATTGGCAAGTCCTATCCGCATGAAGGGGAGGGGTTTGGGAACCATATACTCAAGGGTTGCTAAGAACAGGCAGAACCCTCCCAATAGGGCGACCCTCTGGCTACCAGACCGCGCCGTCAAGCTCATCCCCGGTGCTTGCAGCATCGCCATGCCGTGCTATTGATACCACTACCTTGTTCGGCAGACAGGCAATCCATTGCCCATGCCCATGGATTGCCCCGGCAGCCACACAGGTTTGGTTCATACAGGGAGATGACAAAACCCGGACCATGCCGTCCCGTAACTCCACCACCGTATCTCCCAAGGGACCAGATACCGTAACTTTTTCTGCCGCATTCTGGGGAAATACCCAGTTCCCATCGGTTCCCTTGATGGTTACCCGGTTTGAAGACCCGGTTCCGGCATATACATAGACGGCGCTGAGGAGGGTTATGGTTACGGCAAGACCAATCGCACCATAGTCAAGGGGTCTTAAAACCGTACCCATGTTCATGATAACCCTATTCACCGCATCCACAGGCATCATCTTCACAGGCATCACAGTCCCCGCAGGCATGGTGGGGATGGCCATGATCGATTTCTTCAGGTTCAGCCTCCCGGATGCCGGTAACGGTAACATCAAAGGTAAGGGCCATTCCTGCCAGGGGATGATTTCCATCTATGGTCGCATGGGTCCCGGTTACATTGGTTACCGTAACAACCCGGCTTCCATCGGCGGTCTCCGCTTCGAACTGCATACCTGTGGCAACGGCTTCGGCATCTTCAAAACGATCCAGAGGTACCTGGATGACTAGTTCCTCATCCCGTTCTCCATAGGCTTCGGCGGCGGGAATGGTTATCGTAAAATGGTCCCCCTCGGATTTCCCTTCCAGGGCCTTTTCCAGACCGGGAATGATGTTTTCATGCCCGTGCAGATAGGTAAGGGGATCAGCATCGGAAGTGGAGTCAATAATGTGATTTTCCACATCCCTCAGGATATAGTCGATACTGATTACTCGATTTTTGGTTATATTCATACATAAGACTATCATAATAATCAGGTACACGTATAGGGGGCAAATTCTTTTTCCAGGGATTTTTTTACCTGAGGGAAACAAGAGAAACGAAACAAGGGCGGCAACCAGGACACCAGAAACACGAGCGGCAGCCCTTTTCAGCAGAACAAGTAGACACCGTGGTCGTAACCCTTGAGCACGGTCCGCATGGTGGAAGCGCTTTGAAAGCAAGCGGGAACACGCCTGAAATACACCAGCAGATAGCCATGAGAGTCTAAAACAAAACATGTCGATTGGCAAATCGCCTGCGCACACGCAACGGACACAATGCAATCATATTTTCGCGTCGATTTATGCTTTTGTGAAATTGGAAAATATCAAAATTAAACATGGCTTAAATCATTTTACGATCAAAGCCAAGATTTACATGGCATCGCTAAAGTCCGCACTGACAGAATACAACAGCTTTGTTTCAACAGTCCTTTTTTGTTTTGTGATTAACGAAAGAAAATTACACCCTTAAGAATCACGAGGGATACGGGAAAAAGGCGACAGTGCCAACATCATAAACTTAAGGGTCAAAAACTGGGTTTTAGATTGCATTTGTATTTGTTAAAATATTAGATGTTGCCGCTGCCGTAGATAATCCTGTTTGCTTACCGTTTCGTCCTCCTTGCCGGTCGCCTGAAAAAATTGTCGTACTTCCATCGTCGCGCTTAACCCCTGCTTCCCTAGTATACTCATCAACACATCCACCAAGGGCATACGCCGCTCCCGGGTCCAGCTACCCGTATCCCGCGTGCCCATACCTTAAGCCATTTGTTCCGGATGGTTGCCGGTAATTCCCCTATTCGCCCCAGTACGCCAGCTCCCATAAAAACCCCGTCTCTAGCGTATCTCTCTTTTCCCGCTCCGTCTCCCCC
>JAITNP010000015.1 GCA_031290455.1 Treponema sp.
CCCAAGCCCCCCTTCCCGGCAATTGCCGGCCTCTGGGGAAAGCCCACGGTCATCAACAACGTCGAAACCCTGGCCAACCTGCCGGCGATCTTCGTCAAAGGCGGCGCGTGGTTTGCCAGTATGGGCACTGAAAAGTCAAAGGGCACCAAGGTCTTTGCCCTTACCGGCAAGATCAACAACTCAGGGCTTGTAGAAGTTCCCATGGGAACGACCTTGCGGGAGATCATCTTCGACATCGGCGGCGGCATCAAGAACGGCAAGAAGTTCAAGGGCGTCCAGACCGGCGGTCCTTCTGGCGGTATCCTCACCGAAAAAGTGCTGGACACCCCCATCGACTACGAAAGCCTCACTGCCAACGGGTCGATGATGGGTTCAGGTGGTATGATCGTCATGGACGAAGACGACTGCGTGGTAGACGTGGCGCGCTTCTACATGGACTTCTGTGTTGACGAATCCTGCGGCAAGTGTTCACCCTGCCGTATCGGCACCAGCCAGATCCTCGCTACCCTGAACAAGATCACCAGCGGTAACGGTGAAGAGGCGGACCTCGACAAGCTTGAACTCATCGGCAAGGCCATGACCAAAGCGTCCCTCTGCGCCCTCGGCGGCACGGCGGCCAACCCGACCCTGTCCACGGTCAGAAATTTCCGGGATGAATATCTGGAACATATCCACGATAAGAAATGCCGCTCCGGTAAGTGTAAGAACCTGACGCGGTACATGATTGTTGAGGACAAGTGTAAAGGCTGCGGGCTTTGTCGCAAGAACTGCCCCGCCGGTTGTATCGAAGGCGAAAAGAAGAAGCTCCATACAATCGATCAATCCAAGTGCGTCAAGTGCGGCGAATGCTTCAAGAACTGCAAATATGATGCGGTTGTTAAGGCTTAAGGCGAGGAGGAAAAAATGGTAAACCTGAAAATAAACGGCAAACCTGTTCAAGTTGAAGAGGGCATCACGATCCTGAAGGCGGCTAAAAAAGTCAACATCAAGATTCCGACGCTCTGCTATAATCCGGACCTTCCGCCTTGGGCATCCTGCGGCCTCTGTATCGTCCGTACCGCAGGCCCCGGATCGCCCCGTATGGCTCGCGCCTGTACGACGGTAGTCGCGGAGAACATGGACATCGTTACCCATGACGCCGAGCTTATCTCGGTACGGCGGACGGTGCTGGAACTGATCCTTTCAAACCATCCAAACGATTGTTTACAGTGTCCCCGCAACGGCTCCTGTGAGCTACAGACCCTGGCCGAGGAATTCGGCATACGGAAGAATCCCTTTGACCGTATCAAGAACAACCTCCCGATCGATGATTCAAACCCGTCGATTATCCTGAACCCCGAAAAGTGTGTTCGGTGCGGACGGTGCGTGAAGGTCTGTCAGGAAGTGCAGAACGTCTGGGCGATAGAGTTCCTGGGCCGGGGCATCAAAGGCCGGATCGCCTCGGCGGCGGACGCGCCCCTGGGGGAAAGCCCCTGTATCAAATGCGGGCAATGCGCGGCGCACTGCCCGGTGGGTGCGATCTACGAGCGCGACGATACCCAGGAGGTCTGGGCCGCGCTTATGAACCCGGAACTGACCACCGCGGTCCAGTTTGCGCCGGCAGTCCGGGTCGCCCTGGCCGAGGAGTTCGGTCTGGAACCGGGGGCTATCTTCACCAAGAAGATATACGCCGCCCTCCGCAGACTCGGGTTTAACGCGGTCTTTGACACCAACTTCTCCGCGGACCTTACCATCATGGAAGAAGGCACGGAACTCGTACACCGCCTCACCAAAGGTGGCGACATTCCCCTCATCACGAGCTGCTGTCCGGCGTGGGTTGACTACATGGAGAAGTACTACACCGACTTTATTCCGAATTTCTCCACTGCAAAGTCCCCGCAGCAGATGCTCGGCGCGCTGATCAAGGCGTACTGGGCGGAAAAGGTGGGTAAGGATCCCGACAAGGTCTACTCCGTGTCGATTATGCCCTGTACCGCCAAGAAGTGGGAGGCTCACCGGGACGAACACATGAAGAGCGCCGGTCACGGCTGGGATGTGGATATCGCGATCACCACCCGGGAACTTGCCCGGATGATCAAACAGGCCGGTATCGACATTCTGAACCTGCCCGACGAAGAAGCGGACAGCCCCCTCGGTCCCTATACCGGCGCAGGTACCCTCTTTGGCGCCACCGGTGGGGTCATGGAAGCGGCGGTTCGCAGCGCTTACTTCCTCGTTACCAAGAAAGAACTGGGGGACGTGAACTTCACGCCGGTCCGGGGTCTTGAGGACGTGAAAGAAGCGGAGGTTGACCTTGACGGCACGAAGATTAAGGTTGCCGTGGCGCACCAGATGGGTAACATTGAGGCGGTGCTGAACAAGATCCGCGAAGCCCGGAAAGCGGGTCAGCCTTCACCCTGGCAGTTCATCGAAGTGATGGCGTGCAGGGGCGGCTGTGTCGCAGGGGGCGGTCAGCCTTACGGCGCCACCGATGAGATTCGCAAGGCCCGTGCCGCAGGGCTGTACAAAGATGATGAGCAGTCCGCAATACGCTGTTCACATCAGAATCCGCTGATCCATCAGGCCTACAAGGAGTTCCTGGGTGAGCCTAACGGCCACAAGGCGCATGAACTGTTGCATACCCACTATCATGCCCTGCCCTTGTACTCGAAGTAAGGTCTCAAGTCTGATTGCATAAAGAAGGGGAGCCGGAACAGGCTCCCCTTCTTATTGATAGACCGCGTAAGGATCAATCAATCCCCGCGGCCTTGCGGAACCGGGCCACGGTTGCCGCCGCGATAGGCCGCGCCCGTTCCGCTCCCTGGGCAAGGATGGCGTCAAGTTTTGCAGGGTCTGCCATAATCGCCTCAAACCGGTTCCGCAGGGGGGTGAGTTCCCGGTTTACCACGCGGAAAAGCTCTTCCTTGGCTTCCCCCCAGCCCATGCCCCCTTCCCGGTAACGGTGCGCTAAAGCCCCTTGTTCCTCAACAGAGGCAAAGAGCTTGTAGAGCAGAAAAATTTGGGATGTTTCCGGGTCCTTGGGTTCTTCCACAACCTGCGAGTTGGTAACGATCCGCAGGATGAGCTTACGGAGCTGTTTTTCCGGGGTAAAGAGGGGGATGGTGTTGCCGTAGCTTTTACTCATCTTTCTCCCGTCCAGGCCGGGTACCACCGCCACGGTATCCTGCACAACAGCCTGCGGTACCTTGAGGACATCCTGTTTATAGTTGAAATTGACTGCCTGGGCTATGTCTTGAGCCATTTCCACATGTTGGACCTGGTCCCTGCCCACGGGGACCACATCCGAATCAAAGAGGATGATATCCGCTGCCATGAGTACCGGATAGGTAAAAAGCCCCATGTTGACCCCTGCGTCAGGATCGTCCCCCTGTGCAGTATTGTCCTGTACCGCCGCTTTGTAGGCATGGGCGCGGTTCATGAGGCCCTTGCTGGTAAAGGCCATCAGCATGGTGGTAAGCTCAAAGGTCTCGGGGATGGAGCTTTGACGGTAAAAGATCACGGCATCGGGGTTAAGCCCTGCCGCAAGCCACCCTGCCGCCACCTCCCGGATATTGGCGGCCAGCTTCTTGGGGTCTTTTATGCTGTTGAGGGCATGATAATCGGCGATAAAATAACGGGCATCGTACTCCTTCGTCAGTTCCAGGGCCGGCTTTATGGCCCCACAATAGTTACCAATATGGAGTATCCCCGTGGGTTTAATCCCGGTGAGGGCGACTTTCTTCATAATGGACTACTGTACCGGGAAACAATCCGGCTGTAAAGGGCTGTGTCTCAGGGGTGAACAAAGGGACGATTTTGCGATACCCTAGGGTATTGCAGTTTTTGAAAAGAAAATTTTTGAAAGGACATGATAGGATATGAAATATCTTGGGGTAATTTTTCGTATGGCCGGCGGGCTTGCTCTTTTTTTGTACGGGATGAAGGTCATGAGCGACGGAATCCAGCAGGCGGCAGGAGACCGGATGCAACGGATCATCAATTTTATGACCGGAAACCGGTTTATGGCGGTACTGACTGGTCTGGTGGTTACCACCATTGTCCAGTCCTCCTCAGCGGTATCGGTGATGATGGTGTCTTTTGTCAATGCGGGGTTACTTACCCTGCCCCAGTCCATCGGGGTTACCATGGGCGCCAATATCGGAACCACCGTTACTGCCTGGATAGTGTCCCTCATCGGTTTTAAAATCGACATAGCCGCCTTTGCCCTTCCTGCTGTGGGCATAGGCTTTGTCATGAAAGCGGTCAAATGGAAACATCAACACCTGGGGGAAGCCTTTTTGGGATTCGGTTTCCTGTTTCTGGGGCTTGAGTTCCTTACCACGGCCCTCCCCGCCATCGACTCGGACTCCTTATCATTCATTACCTCTGTTTCAGACCTCGGGTTTCTTTCCCTTCTCATTGGCATCGGCATTGGGACCGTGGTTACGGTGATCATGAGCTCCTCTTCAGCTGCCACCGCCATCATCATTACCCTGGCCTTTGGAAAGCTCATCAATTTTGATATGTCTGCGGCCATGATCCTGGGGGCCAATATCGGTACCACCATCAATGCACCCCTGGCCGCCATTGGCGGTACAACCGCGGCAAAGCAGGCCGCCCTGGTCCATGTACTCTTTAACGTCCTCGGGGTCATCATGGCGCTTATCTTTTTCAGACCCTTTGTCATCCTGGTGGATTACATCACCCCCGGGCCACGGGATGGCGGGGGGATTACCACCCACCTCGCCATGTTCCATACGGTCTTCAATTTAGGAACCACGATCCTGTTCCTGCCCTTTCTCAAGCAATTCGCCACCCTGGTTTCGTTTCTGATGAAAGACACCGGGGTGGTTCCCGCGTCTCCAAAGGCGTATAAATTTGAATACCCCTTAGCCCTGTATAATGCCCCGGAATTAGCGATAGTTCAGGCGGAAAAGGAAATCCGGGATATGGCGGGACTTGCTTCCTCCATGTACAGAAAAATCAGCGCCGCCCTACATTCCATACCCGCGGCCTCTGAAAAAGAAAGTCTGGTGAGTACCCTGGTTGCAGAATTGAAGCGACAGGAGGCGACCGCAGACGAAATGCGGGAAGAACTGACCTGTTTCCTCATTGAGTGTACCCGCCAGCAGTTAAATTACCGGTCGGAGCGGCATATTTCCCAGCTCCTGCGGATCATCGCGGATTTAGAGGAGATGACCGATGACTGCTACAGCATTAGTTTTATCCTTGAACGGAGTATCAAGAAGGACCTCATCTTTAAGCACAAGGAAATGGCGGCCCTCACCCCCTATGTGGGACTCGTGGAAACCTCCCTTGGTTTTATCCGGGAACATGTAGGTAATCCCTTAACCGAAGAACAGATCCGCTATGCGAGAACCCTGGAAGAGGAGATCGATAAAGGCCGGAACAAGCTGCGGAAACTGGGCCGCAAGCGCATTGAGGCCGGTGAAAACGTCAAGACCGAACTCCTCTTTATTGACCTGGTCCGCCGTGTCGAGAAGATCGGGGATTACTGCTTCGACATCTCGAAGACCCTCAGCACACGGGACAAAGGCGCCTAGGGATGGCGGCTCAGATATAGTGCCGCTTTTCCTTCTTCAGGGTGCTGGCCGGGCCGTGGCCGGGAAACATGCGAATAGCGCCATCCATGGCAAAGAGCCGTTTAAGGCTTTCCCGCATGTGTGCTTCGTCTCCACCCGGAAGGTCCGTGCGTCCGATTCCGTTTTTAAAGAGGGTGTCCCCGCTGAAAAGCCGTCCGCCCTGCTCGTCATAAAAGCCCACGGAACCGGCGCTATGTCCGGGCAGGTGTATCACCTGGAAAGGGCCCAGGGTATTCCCCTCGGAAACGAGTACCGTCGGGGAGGGCATGGGCTTCCAGATCGCATCCACCAGGGCGGTATTTCCCGCGGCAGCGGTAAAGCTGACGCGGTGAACCTGGTATGCATCGGGTCCAAGATATGCCGCATCATCCCGGTGGATGGCAATTTCAATTCCCCTGAAGGTTTCGACCAGGTCCGGCAGGGCGGCGATATGGTCAAAGTGACCGTGGGTCAGTAAAATATACCGGGGCCGTAGGTTACGCCGTTCGAGGCGTGCTATAATGGCTGCGGCATCCGCTCCCGGATCGATGATGGCACAGTACCGGAAGGCCAAAGCTTCTTCCAAGGGGACGATCCAGCAATTGGTAGCCAGGGAGCCTACAATGAGGTGTTCTAAATTGAAGGGTTCCGAATCGGAATGTTCAGTTATATGGTGCATGGAGGAATAATACCCTGCGGATTGTTGATTTACTAGTAATCATTGCCATGGTCATCTTCTGGGACGGCCTGGTCCCGGTGGGCGGGGCCTTTGTAAGCCGTCGTTCCTGGCGGCAATTCCGGTATCGTTTCGATGAACTCAGGCTCAAGCCCCTCCTGGATTATGCCCGGTACCGGGATACCCAAGGCGGGTTATACCGGTTCATCGGGGGCTTTGAATCCATCACCGACGGCCATACCCTGTGGATCCGCGGGGAGACCTTGACGATTCCCGTTGCTCTCGCCGGCGCCCATACCTATGTACTGCCCATGCCGGAAGACGAAGCCCTACCGGAATCCTTTGATCCCGGGGAGGAGGTCCCTGAACAAATCCGGTGGGACCGGGTTTCCCTCTTGACCGAAGGGGCGCGGGTCTTTGTGGGCGGCGCCCTGGTCCGCCAGGATGACCGGTGGATCTTTGTTTCCACCAAGGAGCATCCCCTGCTGGTTATTTTTTATGATGGAAACGACCGGTCCCTCACCATTCGGGCTATTCGGGCCGGACGGCACAAGAACGAATACTGGAATTCCCTTACGCCCTATGCCATTGTCGCCGGGGCCTTTTCCCAGATAATCATGGCCATTTCCTTTTTATCACGGCCAGCCTTCCGTTTGACCGTTATCACCGCCTTTATCGCCCTCTTTATCCCCCTGTTTCCCGTGATTCCTCCGGGAGTATTGTGTACGGTTCTCTACCGGCGGCTTTGGTGGCAGGCGCGGATATTCAGGGCCTACCGGGATTTAGCGCGGCTTCCTTTAATCTATATGCCAAAAGACCGGATGTCCCCCGGTACCTGGTATTGCCGGCTTCCCGATGGCGAACCCTACGGCGCCGTCTCTTATGCCGCTTTGCCGGAAGCAGCGCTTGAACAACAGATTCCCCTGCTTATCCCTGAAAAGCAAGGACGCAAAAAACAAGGCTGGTATATCTTTGGGAGCATCCCCGAAGGAACATCCGTATCCGCCCCCGCCGGAGCATTGCCCCAGGAACCCCAGGACCCTTTTGCCACCTTTGGCGCAATCCCCGGGAATCCTGAACAACTAGCCCGGGGGTATACCATCAAAGCATACATTCTGGAGATCATCTCCGGTCTTTTTTTATTGGCAGGAATAGGGATAAATATCTTTTTTATCGGGATAATCGTTGCGGTGTTGTTATGATGCCCGGGTCAGGAACGAAGGTCCCGGAGGTTCAAACAATACCGGGTGGCGTAAGGTTTAAAGGACTTTCGGAGCAACACCGGTGCAAATTTTTCCGCTTCAACCGGCATATCCATGAGAATTGTAGATATGGTATGGGGATCGAGTTTGTCCAGTAACCGGGTACATAATGCCTCCCCGATGCCCAGTCCCCGGTATTCGGCCTTTACCTCCAAGGCGGTTATGGAGAGGGTTTTACCGTGCTGGACCGTAGCAATATAGGCGGCAAAGTCGCCGCCGCCGGTTTCCGCCATCAGGGTCAGGTCCCCTGGAAACGGGTAGGTTTCTTGCAGAAACCTTTCCGGCTCAAAGCTTCGCGTCTGTTCATCATCAGCGATACGATATTCCTCACGACAAAAACGGTGCAGTTCCGCCGCCGCCGCAACATCCTGTTGCGTAGGCTCCCGGAAGATGAAGTCCTCCAGGACCAGGTCCTCAGTTTCTTCAGGCTCAGTGCCAATATGTTCCAGCCCCCAGGAATCCCGCAGGCTATTGTACCAGAGGACAATGTTCCTTTTCATTTCCCGTTCTTTAAAGGAAAACCAGCGTTTTTCAGCCTCAGCATGATGACTCAAGGTATCTTTAAAGGCCCGGAAGACCCCTTTCCCCCGGTTGAGGGCAACGGTCAATTCCTCCCGAAGCAGGGGATTTCTGAGACCAGCGGTAAAATGCTCCATAAGCCGGTACCCATCGGAAGAATCCCATTCAGGCAGTGCTATGAACCGGCCTTCATCATTTTCAAAGGATTCATCAAAATCAGAATCAATACCCCCAACGATTATCCCTTCCCGGGTATCCACGAGGAAATCCTCCCCCTGATCTTCCATGGAAAACAATATATCATCAATCAATGCTTCGGTTAGTTCAAAACGCATACCTAATTTTAAAGACAAGAGCCGAAACCGGTCAAGGTACTTCAATTCGGGATAGGATCAGAGGGGCAGAATCAGCGGCCTCGTGGGGCAGAAAAATCTCTGGGGCGCTCACGCTAGGGTTCTGGCACAGGATACGATAGCGCATCAGGCTTTTGAGCCAGAACCCGTCGATCAAGTGAGCGCCCCAGGGATTTTTCTGCCCCACGAGGGACATGATTCCGGCGCCGTCCCTCAATATCCCAAAATGACGTCAGGAAGTGGGGGAAGAGCGGGACAAGATGGCGACAAATCCTCTCTTCCCCCATAAGACACTTCAAACCCTGGAAATTCAGGAAGGCGCCTCCTGCAAAACCGCACTGGGGAGGCAAAAATTCTAAGGTCGGCCACTTGACCGAAGCCGCGCGGCGGCAAGCGTGGCCGACCTTGGAATTTTTGCCTCCTCAGTGCGGTTTTGTGGGAGGCACCTTCCTGCCATTGCTAGTATTTGAAAGCGGCCCCATTGCAAAAATGATTGAGTCGGTGTAAATTTATACAAGGATTAAGAATAATTATTCGTACATATCGACGGAGATATGGCGTCTCCGTACCGGAGTTATTGGTGAAAGAACGACTGGCCCGCTTAAAAGCGGTCCAAAAATTAATAAAAACTTATCGAATTGAGTCCCAGGAGACGCTTTTAGGGTATTTACAAAAAGAAGGCTTCATCGTTACCCAGGCAACCCTCTCGCGGGATTTGAAGCTCCTCAAAGTGGGTAAGATCTCCGATGGTCATAATGGGTATGTGTATTCCCTGCCTGGCGACGATGAGCGGCAGGAAACGGAGCGGACCTTTATCCATGATTTTCTGCGGGGGTATGTTTCAATCGAATGGTCCGGTACTATGGTGGTGATCAAGACCTATTCAGGCCATTCCGATTCGGTGGCCCTGGCCGTGGATAACCTGGGGTTTGATGATGTGCTGGGTACTATCGCGGGCAGGGATAATACGGTCTTTGTGTGCCTCCGGGAAGGTATAACCGGGGAAGATTTCATGAACCGGATGAAGGAAAGTATCCCGGAATTGGAAGCTTAAGCGTAATAGAAATTAAGTAAGGAGGAAACTTTTATGAACTATCTTGATTTTGATAAGACCGAGGGGTATAAAAAACTGGTGGCCCTCGCGTCAGGGAGGGGGCACTTTGATTTTGCGGCATCCCTCAATGCCGAACGGGTACGACAGCGGGTTGTTCCCATGGCCGCAGGGCTTACCTATTCCTGGGCTGCCAAGGCGGTGGAAAGGCCTGAACTGGATTTGCTCCAGGCCTTGGCGGATGAGCAGGAGCTTATCGGGAAATACCGGGCCATCCTGGAGGGGGAAACCATGAATACCGGGGAGCATCGCACGGTGCTCCATCACCTCCTCCGGGGGCAGGTGGGAAAACCGGTCATCCATGAGGGTAAGAATATCGGGGAATTTTACAAACAGGAACTGGACCGTTTCTCCGCTTTTGCCGATCAGGTTCACGCTGGAAAAATCCGGGGTTCCACCGGGAAGGTCTTTACCACCGCAGTGCAGATCGGCATAGGCGGTTCCGACCTAGGCCCTCGCGCCCTGTACCTTGCCTTGGAAAACTGGGCTGCTGCCGCGGGTAAAGGGCATCTGCGGGCGAAATTCATCTCCAATGTGGACCCCGATGACGCTTCCCAGATAGCCGCCTCATGCAGCCTGGAAGAGACCATCTTCGTACTGGTTTCCAAGAGCGGGACCACCCAGGAAACCCTGGCAAACGAACTCTTTATCAAGGATAAACTGATACAAGCGGGACTCGATCCTCGTAAGCATATTACCGCGGTTACCAGTGAAACCAGTCCCTTGGCCCATAATCCCGCGTACCTGGATTCTTTCTATATTGATGATTTTATCGGCGGCCGCTATTCCTCTACTTCTGGGGTGGGAGGGGTGATCCTCTCCCTGGCCTTTGGCCCGGAGGCATTCAAGGAACTGCTGGCAGGGGCTCACGAAGCGGATACCCTTGCCCTGGAACCGGATATACTGAAAAATGCCGCCCTCCTGGATGCCCTCATCGGCGTTTGGGAGCGGAATTTTTGCGGGCTGCCCTACACGGCGGTGCTGCCCTATAGCCAGGCCCTCTCCCGCTTTCCCGCCCACTTGCAGCAGCTTGACATGGAGTCCAACGGCAAAAGGGTAAACCGGAAGGGCGAGCCGGTCGCCTATGCCACCGGGCCGGTGGTCTTTGGCGAGCCGGGAACCAATGGCCAGCATTCCTTCTATCAGCTCCTGCACCAAGGTACCGACATAGTGCCCCTCCAGTTTGTGGGGTTCACCGAAAGTCAGCGGGGGGATGATGTGACCGTGGACGGTTCGGTGAGCCAGACCAAGCTCAAAGCCAACCTCGCCGCCCAGATTGTGGCCTTTGCCAAGGGCAAGACCGATACCAACCAAAACAAGGAATTTCTCGGGGGCCGTCCCTCAAGCCTCATCTACGGTAAACGGCTCACCCCCAAGGCCTTGGGCGCCCTGCTGTCCCATTTTGAAAACAAGGTCATGTTTCAGGGGCTGGTGTGGAACCTCAACAGCTTTGATCAGGAAGGGGTGCAGCTCGGTAAGGTCCTCACCAAGCAGGTACTTTCCGGCAATTCCGGGGATTCCGCCCTGGATGCGTACAGCGAAATCTTAGGTATTTAAAGGAGCATAGCATGGAACAGCAAAAGATCATTCCCGCCGACACCAATGGGGCGGAAAAGAACATCCGGGAATTTCCCGGTTCTCCCGCTTCCCGGATCGGGGATGGGTAGATGCCTTACTGCGGGAAATCCCGCGGTCGGTAGGGGCCACTGGAACACCATGGGGAGGTGATCCCAAAAGTATGCTGGGCTAGTAGATGACAAAAAGGGCAAAAAGAGATAGTATAGAAAAATGACTATAACTATACAACTCTACTGCCCCCATTGTCATAGTATGAGTATAAAGAAAAATGGAAAAAAACGCAATGGGAAACAAAATTATTGATGCAAAGATTGCGGACATCAGTTTATTGATGAGCAGGAGCTGACGTATAAGCCGGTCTGATATACTCACCCTCGTGAAACGCATGGTGGTACATGGTTGTGGCGTCCGGGATATAAGCGCCATCCTCTGTATTAGCATAACCAAAGTCTTAAAAATACTCAAATCTCTTACATATAAAATAAAACCAAAGAAAAACCATTATGATGTCCTTGAAATCGACGAATTTTGGACATACGTTGGAAAAAAATCAAATAAAATATGGCTTATTCTATCATCGCGCTTCCGGGGAAATTGTGGCGTATGTTTGGGGGAAACGAGACTTAAAAACAGCACAAAAATTAAAAGAAAAGCTCAAACGTTTAGGCAATGATCGCATTGCGACTGATGATTGGCAGAGCTTTGTGAGCACTTTTACTGAAACGGAGCATGCTATTGGTAAAAAATACACCGTTGGTATTGAAGGCAGGCCGACGCG
>JAITNP010000033.1 GCA_031290455.1 Treponema sp.
TCATAATAGTATCTCACCTGCTCCCACGCCGGAAAATCTCCCGGTATCATACGCCACTGGCAACCACTTTTCAGTAAATACAGTATCGCGCAAAATACGTCGTACAAATCTACTTTCCGGGGTCTTGTCGTCTTCCGCGCGCTCTCCAGCTCTGGCCGGATAAGCTCAAACTCTTCCCGGCTTATGTCACTCGCCTAGCTTTTTCTCTCTGCCATACTTCCGCTCCTTACCTATACTATATCTTATCCTCATTCCTTTGAAAAGATTCTAAACAGGATCTTAGGCTTCGCCATATTTCCATCTTTTTGTATATTAATCCTTGGATATCCGGCCAGGGGGTTTTAAAGATATGATGACTTCCCCTTATTCTTGGATTCCTGAAGTTTTTTATGCAAATATGTAACAAATCCATAAATTTAACATTGTTTGGATTTATTAAGACATCCTTATCATCCATAATTTAATGATAGTGTATATACTATCATTTGTCAACAAGATTTAACGAGTTACAAAACTAATTTTTTAACAAAATCGACTTATTCTACAAACTCTGGGTGCCGCGCCTCCGTTTAAGGTACAGTTATCTTCATTTACCCGTTACCACGCATGGTTTCGTCAACGAAACTACCTCGCCGCTTCACGACCCGATACCTCTCAAGGTTTCGTCAACGAAACTACCCCACCACCTTGCGACCTGCTGCCACGCATGGTTTCGTCAACGAAACTACCCCGCCGCTTCACGACCCGATGCCACGCGAGGTTTCGTCAACGAAACTACCCAATTGTGTTCCAATAAATGTAAAATTGTTATAGAGCCAAGACGGGCCTTGACAGAGTCAATGAATCGGGGGATTACTGAACAGTAGGAAAACCATGATGAGATATTTTATCAGCAAGAACAAATACTCGCTCATTCACGTGAACTGCGGCTCTTTGCTAAGCCAGGGGAAATATATCCATCAAAAAAGAAAAATCGATACCTTTGTGATTATCCTCTGCGTTAAAGGCACTTTATACATTGCTCAGGATGACGTTAAATACGCACTTAAAGAAAACCAGTTTATTATTTTATTCGCAGACCACCTCCACTACGGATACAAAGAAAGTGAATCAGAGCTTACATTTTACTGGTGCCATTTCAGCGTGGAAAAAGACGATTATGAGATTATAAACAGCAGTGACATGGAGAAGTTGTTCGTCCCACCCCATAATGCACCAAATACTGAAAAGGCCGTTTCGTTCAGGGAAGAACATTTTTCGGAATTTTACATCCTGCCCGAATTCGGGGAAATTTCAACCAACGGAAGGGCTATCCTCATCTACCGACAACTTCTGGATCTTGCCCGGAACAACTGCTACTCGGAAAAATTGGTTAATTATACCCTGAGCGTCCTGGCCCTGGAAATATCTCAGGAGTATATCGAGAGATTTCATTTCAACAAAAAAAACAAAAAACTGAAACCGAACATGGAAAAAATTATTGAATGGGCGCGGATCAACTATTGCCTGCACCTCCCCCTCAGCAAAATTGCACATCGCTTCAATTACAATCCAAAATATCTTTCCCTGTCTTTCCGAGAGTACACGGGTATGCCCCTGATGAGATATATCACCGCGATCAGAATTTAAACGCCAAAAAACTCCTCATAGAATCGTCGGAAAGCATCAAAGAGATTGCCTATAAAATCGGCTTCAATGACGAAAAGGCCTTTATGAAAAAATTCAAACAGTTTGAGGACATAACCCCCACTAAATACCGGAACGCCTTCAGCCGGGCAAAAATCGTTAGATAGGGGGCGTGCCCTCCGGTGAGAATCTTACCGACGTATCCAAACTAGCATCTCGCCGGGTCCCCGGTTTGCCCATGCGTAATAGGGGACCCAGGTGATCCTCCGGCTGGCATATATCATGGGACTGGCTTCTTGGTAAAGGGTGTGTTCCGGCCACTCATCATTAAGCGCCTGTCCCTCCCCGGTAATTACCGCCACCCCGTTCAGCACGTCCGGTTTGTATTCAATCTGAAAATCGCGGTTCTCTCCCAGAGAAACCAAATGAAGATTCGGCCCATTGTCCGCTTCTTCCATGCAATATACCACTGGCCCCCGGGAAAGCGCCACCTTGCCCAGATCCTCCCTGACCTTGGGATTGGCCATATTAACCCGCACAGGCATATCAAAATTGACGCTGATGGTATCTCCAGCCTTCCATTCCCTGGATAGCTTTATATAGCCGCGATCGGGCTTTTCGGAAACAACTTTGTTGTTTACCGTCAGGGTATACGAAGCGCACCATCCGGGTATACGCAGAGCGTAAACAAAAGCAACCGGAGATTCAGGAGAGAGGGTGATGGTAACTTCCCCATCCCAAGGATACCTGGTATCGACTTTAATATTGATGGTGCGATTATTAACGCTATGGGTGAAGCGTCCGCCCAAGTAGATGTGCATAAACAAAGCGCCGTCATCCCCTGTGGTATAGGCGTAACTGCCGAGGGAGGCCAAAAGACGGGCTAGATTGGGAGGGCAACAGGCACAGCCAAACCACTTTTGCCGTTCCGTTTTGACATGGAATTTGGAGGTGTCTTTCCGGCTCGCCTCGGGCAGCACTTCCAGTGGATTCACATAAAAGAAGCTCTGTCCGTCCAGGGACATACCGCTGATTACCCCGTTATACAGTGCCCGTTCCATCACATCGGCGTATTGTGAATCAATGACATTTTCCAGCATACGCCGAGCAAAAAACACAAGCCCTATTGCCGCGCAAGTTTCACCATATATTGTGTCGTTGGGTAAATCGTAGTCGAAAGAAAAAGCCTCCCCATGGGGGGAAGCGCCTATGGAGCCGGTGATGTACATTTGCCGCTCGGTGACGCTCTGCCAAAGCTCCTTACATGCGGCCAATAAAGTAGGGTCTTGAGTCTTCCTGGCCACATCAGCCATGCCGGCATAGAGGTATACCGCCCGCACTGCGTGACCCCGGGCATCCCGCTGTTCCCTCACCGGAAGCGCCGCCTGATAGTAATGAAAACCGTTGGGATCATCGGCCCAGTAGAATTTATTACCATATTTTTCACATTCTTCTTTAAAATAGAGAGGCTGCTTTCCCCGTTCTTCAATAAAGTATTTCGCTAGGCTCAGGTGCCGCTCGTCCCTGGTTATATCGTGGAGCCGCACCAGCGCCATCTCAATGACCTCATGACCCGGATAACCGTGGCGCTTATCCGGGTCGGGACCAAAGTTTTTGTCTACTAGGTCAACATACCGGATCATAGCTTTGAGGAGTTTATCCTTGCCGGTAGCTTCATAATAGGCAATCGCCCCTTCAAGGATATGACCCAAGCAATAAAGTTCGTGGTGATCCATCAGGTTGGTCCAGCGTTTATCCAATCCGGTCAGAATATAATAGGTATTGAGATACCCGTCGGGCTGCTGGGAGGCGCAGACAATATCAATAGCTTCATCGGCGATTTTTTCCAGTTCCGGGTCGGCTTGCCAAGCGAGTACATACCCAACCGCTTCGATCCATTTACCCCAGTCGCTGTCCTGAAACACTGGTCCTTTATGGGGACCCTTCTCCAAGCCCGCCGCTGCCCGGAAGTTATACATAGCATAACTGGGTTCGGCACCAGGGATACGGTCGTTGAGGGCTTCCCACTGATAAGGAATGACTTTGGTCCGTACCAGTTCCATATACCGGCCCCAGAAAGGATCGGAAACGACAAATTGTGACTGTTTAAAATGATGAGTACTACTATTCATAAATTACTCCTGATTTATGCCTTTAAGCCAGACATGGTTATTCCCTCTATAAAATATTTTTGACCTATCAGAAAGACAATAATCGCCGGTACCAATACCACCGTGGCGGCGGCCATCATAAGATGCCATTGAGCATTATACATTCCCTTGAAAAGCTGTAAACCCAGGGCTAGGGTATACTTTTTTTCCGAATCCATATAAATGAGGGGACCAAAAAAATCGTTCCAGTTATTGAGGAAGGTAAATAAACCTACCACAATCATGGCCGGCGTAGAAAGGGGAACAACGATTTGCCACCATATTCTGAAATAACCGCCGCCATCCACAATGGTCGCTTCGTCCAGGTCTTTGGGAATTGACTTAAAAAACTGCCGTAATAAAAAAATATTGAAAGCGCCGCCACCGAACCAGACGGGAACAGTCAGAGGGAAGAAGGTGCCATACGCCCCGAGTATACGCCATCCGATAAAGGTCGGAATCAGGGTAACCGCAAAGGGTAACATCATGCTGGAAATAACGCAGCCGAAAAGAAAACCACTCCACTTAAAACGAATCCTCGCAAAACCAAAGGCAACAAAAGAACTGGTAAGCAGGGCGCCTACCACATTTATGCTGGTGATCAGCATGGTATTGAGAAAGTACCGCCAAAAAGGTAGGATCGTCAGAGCTTCCCTATAATTGCTCCAATGGATGGGGTGGGGAATCCAGAGCGGCGGCAGTTGAAATATCTGGGCCAAATCCATCAGGGAAGAACGAATCAGCCAGTACAAGGGTAACATACAGATAACAGCACCCAAGATCAAAATAATATACCAAAAGGTATTGGAGAGTCTCCGGCGCAGTTTGTTTTTCATCAATTGTCTCCCTCATAATAGACCCACCGTTGAGAACTGCGGAAAATTAAAAGGGTAATCAGCATAATGATTATAAATACAACCCAAGCCACCGCGCAGGCCTGGCCCATTTCCTGATCCTGAAAGGCTTTGCGATATAAATAGTACACAATAAACAGGGAGCCATTGTTGGGACCTCCCTGGGTCATGATAAAACTCTGGGTAAAAATCTGCAAACCCCCGATTACCCCCATAACCAGATTGTAAAAAATCGTGGGAGTCATCATGGGAACCGTAATTTTCCAGAATTTGTGCCATGCGTTACCGCCGTCAACTTCCACTGCCTCATACAAGGTCCGGGAAATCCCCTGCAATCCCGCAAGGAAAATAACCATGGTACCGCCGCAGGTCCATACCGACATAAGCGAAAGGGATGGAATTACAGTCTTTTCGGCGTAAATAAAACGGCTGGTAGGTAAATTGAACTGTCGCAGGATTGTATTGAATAAGCCCAAATCGGGGTCTAAAAGCCAGGTCCAGATAAGGGAAGTGGCAACCACCGGCACTATAGAAGGAAGGTAGTAAATAGCCCGGAAAAAAGCCTTCCCTTTTATATCCCGGTTTAACATCGTGGCCAAAAGAAAAGCGCAGAGCATACTCAGGGGCACACTCAACAGGGCGTAATACAAGGTAACCAGCAGGGATTTCTTAATGAAGAAATCCCTGCCATCAAAGAATCGTTTGTAATTATCCAGTCCGACAAAATGAGTTGACCGGGAGACCACCCGGTAATTGGTTAAACTGAGGATAAGGCTGCTCACCATGGGGGCCAGGGTAAATATAAGAAAACCTAAGATCGCCGGTGATACAAAAATAAGACCCCATATAAGCTGCCGTCTTTCAATTGTAATGCTCTTATGTCTCGAAACCATCAGCGATCCCATAGTGAAACTCCTGTCTGAAAACTAATACTTTCTGGTATTATCAAAAAATCCGTTGACTTGGCTGTTGGCCTGGGCTTCAACTTCTCTGAGAGCTCGTTCGGCGGTTTTTTCACCCAGCCAGACCGGATCAAGGGCGGGAGATATAATATCCGAGATTTGTTGATAATTTCTGACATTGTAAACCGGAACCGACATACCATACTTCATGGCGGCGTCCATAACCGCAGTACGGTAGCTGGCGGGGTGAGCGCGGTTCCCTTGTGCCCAGCGGGCAATTAAAGTCTCATCGGTATACCATTTTTTCAGCAAGGGCATCCAAAGTCCACCCTGTATGAGCGGGAGGGACGATTCCGGATTGGCAAGCCATTTAAAGAGTTTCCATGATTCTTCTTTATGCGGGGTAGAAGAGAAGATTGCTGTAGGAGCCCCCAAAAGTATGGTCTTATATTCTTTTAATTTGGGTAAAACCCCGATATCGAAGTTAAGACTGGTATTGGCCCCCAAATCCAGGAGGACCCACTGACCGGTCATTACCATAGCTACCCGCTTGGTCATGAGGGCTGTTGAAATTTCCGGGATGTTCTTTGCCGCCACTGGGCTCGGTGCCACATGATGGACGTTTATCAGATCGGCTATCCGCTGGATTGCCTCATAGGCCACAGGCTGAGTCAGAGCAATGGCGCTGCCATCTTCTTTCAGGAAGCGGCCCCCATTGGAGTAAACCAAGGCCATAAAGGCATTAATGTCGGTCCCCCACTGTACCCCGTATTGAACGATGTTTTCAGGGTTAAAACCCGGATCATCGGGATGCTTGCCGGTATTATCCAGGGTAAGCTGTTTTGCCACTTGGACAAAGCGCTCCCAGGTCCAGGCATCTTCAGGCCTAGCCGGAGGCAGTTCGGCACCGACGGCGGTAAACATATCTTTATTGTAGAAGATCGCAAAAGTTTCCAGAGCGGTATTGGTTCCTACCGCAGCATCAGGAGCCCATTTATACCATATATCATCCAGGAAATCCTCCTTTGAGAGTTCCGTATCGGTTTTTAGGAGTTCCAATACGTTAACCAGTTTTCCTTCGGTACCCCAGACAGTTGCGACTGTATCGGAAAGGTACACCACATCGGGGGGTACATTACCTGCTACCATAGAGGTTATCTTGGGCAGATAATCATCTGAGGGAATATGTTGGGCATCTACTTTAATACCCGGGTTACTCTTCTCAAATGCGGCCAGAGCATCTTCAATCGCCCGTTTTTCAACCGGACTACCCCAATAGGTAAATTTCAAGGTGACCGCTCCACTTGAAGCCGCAGAATCTTTACCCCCGGTAGCAAAGACAACGGATGTGAACAGGACGCATAGCAAAAAAACAATCCCTACTCTCTTCACGACAAACTCCTTCCCCTTTCAAATTTGATATTTGATAGGTTAAAAATATTTCTTACAAGGATACCCTTGCAAGAAAATAATAGGGGTGGCTCCGTGATCTCACAACCAGCAAATTACCAGAATAGGTGGCAAAAAATCCATGTTTTTAAAATTCTCGAAAAAATATCAAATTTTCAGAGTGTTTTTGACTTAGGAGCTACCACGCGAGGTTTCGTCAACGAAACTACCTCACCACGCCGCTACCCGATGCCCACTCTGAGATATATCACCGCTAGAATCGTCGGAAAGCGTCGTGATGTTCAGGTGATCGTTCCGTTAATATCCCACAGATCTTCCCAGCCTTTCGCCCCATCCCAAAGAAACACCTGTCCCTTGACTAGGCGGCAGTTCTTGTCGGCCTTCGCGATAGAGGCCATTTCCTCAAGACTGAGCGGACTTTCAGTAACACAGCGGATATTAGCAGCGTAGTTTTTCTCGTGGACCGAGAAGGGAATAGGAATACTACCACGCTGTACCTGCCATTTAAGGCAGACCAGCGCCGGGTGGATATTGTGGACATTGGCAACAGCCACGACTTCCGGCAGCTCCGTATCCACTATGTCGCCAGGGGCCTTGTCCCGATCAGGCCGGTTGGGCGAACCTATGGGACAGTAGCCTATGGGCTGTATCCCTCGCTTCACGCAGTAGTCAAACAGTTCCTGCTGCTGGAAACTGGGGTGCAGTTCCATCTCGATGAGAGCCGGCTTGACGGCACAGAGGGGCAGCACAGCCTCCAACTTGGGGATAGTCATGTTGGACATGCAGATATGCTTTGCTAGGCCCAGCCAGTAAATCTTCTCCATTTCCCGCCAGACACCCATGAAGCGGTCCACCGAGAAGGGCGTCGAATCGGGATTCCGGGCATCACCATCGCAGCCCGGCGCGTGGTAGTTGGAGAAGGGCCAGTGGACAAAGTAGGCGTCCACATAGTCCAGCCGTAGGTCCCGCAAGGTC
>JAITNP010000083.1 GCA_031290455.1 Treponema sp.
CTGTCCGCCACCGCTATCCCGTTATACCCCTGAATTACCCCATTTGGACCCTTGATCTTGGCACTTTCTGGGTCTGTTATGTTCGATGGTATTTCATCCCCGCCGCTCCCCACCTTCGGCTGGTGCATCGACAAAAACTCCTGTATCTTTTTCGCTTTCGCCTCTATCCGTTCTATCTTCTTGGCAGCCTGCTCTTGTTCTTTTGCTCTATCCGTTCCCGGCGTCACTTCCTGCTGGTCTCGCGCTTGGTGCTGGCTTACTAGCTTCGCCGCTACCTTTTCAAACTTGGCCGCCTTCTTTTCCAGTTCCTCGTGCGTCCCAGACCACTCTTTGCTTGCGTTTGAGGTAATCTTACACCCATCTATCACGAACGTACTTCCTTCTATTAGTTTCAACTCATCGCATACCAGCAACACTTCTTTGAATATGGTCTTTATTTCTTCCCCTTTCTCTTTGATAAAATCAGATATCGTGGAGTAATGCGGCTCCATGTCCTCCGCAAGCGCCTTCATTACTATGTTTTCCCGGCAGCGTTTCATCAGTTTCCTGGACGATTTGCACCCTTTCCAGTATCCGTACAGGATTATTTTCAGTAATAGGCGCGGTTCTATCGCCGCCGCGCTGTTTTTATCGTTCTGATAATAATGGTCGAATGACGTTAGGTCTATGTGCTTGTCTATGATCTATTGCAGCGTGAACTCGTAGCTTCCCGGAAGCAGCTGTTCTGCCAGATTGATGCTTAAAAACAGGCCCTGCGTCCTATTGGTCGTCTTGTAATGTGCCATTATGCCACGATTATAGCCTGTTTACGGCTTGTTTGTCCAGGGTTTTTCTGCAACCTCGTTATGTGCAGTACCCCATGCTTTAACAATTCTTATTATAATCGTTCCGACGCAACAGCCATTACTTGTGCGGTTTGGGTATTTAATGCCCTCAAACGTAAGCGTCTTGTCGAATCCGTTCCGGTTACAGTGCCTGTTATTATTATATTTGCTCCAACTATTTTTCCGATAGAAACAGCGGTTTCATCATCAACTACACCACTTAGTTGGAAATTTTGTTCTCTCCTTACTTTATCCAATTGATTTCTATCAATAATGGTAAAGCCTTCATTTACCATTATATACTCAAGTTCATTCGCTATAAACTCAGTTGTATCAGGGTCACTGGATGATACATACACAATAGCGATTTTTGAACTAGGCTGAATTGAGGTCATTATTTGTTCGGCAGCTCTTGCCAATGTTCCTTCAACTTTACCCATTGGATTTAGTCTAACAACAAAACCTGTCGCGTAAATATCACCACCTTCGGCATACCAGGTTATTTCTCGAACATCTATATTACCAGAAAATTTATTTTTTGCTTCTTCAAATAGAAAAACATATGCCTCGTGATTCAATTTTCCTCTTTTTAAAAGAGATTCAAAATGAACTTTTATTGGACCAAGATTTTCCGCACCAGGTTCTTCAGATAAAGGTCTATATATACCTTCAGACGAAGCGCAAGAGATTAATAAACTAATTAAGAGTGCCAAACCAACAATCAAAAAATCTTTTTTCATAAAACCTCTAATGATTTTATTTAAACACAGAAGTTTCATTTTGTCAATGCCTCACTTTAAAATTTACAAAAAATTCATGGGGTATTGCACATAGACGAAAGAGCCGCTTAAAATGACTTTACATAGAGATGTCTTTTACAATTAAAAATATGCAGCACGGCAAGAAAAAAAAATCTTGTATTTTTGAATCATCTACTCTATTATATAATAAATAATGAGAACAATTCATGAGGAGGGATTTATCATGACCACGTATCCTATCTGGGATGCTCATGTCCACCTGTTTCCTGAGGAAATTTACCGCAATTGGGACAAATATGCTGTCCGCGACCCATGGTTCGGCCTCCTCACGAAAAAGCCCGAAGACGGTAAGGGGACCGAAGAGGCTTGGGCAAATATTGCCGAGGCCCTGGCTGCGGCGGATAAAGCCGGCGTGCATGGACTTGCTATGCAAGGCTGGTATTGGAATGATGAAGGGCTGATGATCCTGCACAACGACTATATGGCCGACGCCTTTCACCAGCATCCGGACCGGCTGGTTGGCTTTGCCTCGATAAATCCGAAATTCGGGAAGCGGGCGATTGCGGAAATTGAGCGCTGCGTTTCTCTGGGCTTTGCCGGAATCGGAGAACTGGGACCGGGGGGAAACGGCTATGATTTTAATGATCCGGATTTCCTTGCGGTCATGGAATGTGCCCAGCATTACCAACTGGCGGTCTGTATTCATTGCGGTGAGCCGGTGGGGCATCCCTACCCTGGCAAGGATTCAACATCCCTCGCCCCCCTTCCCGGTGTTGCCAAGCGTTTTCCCAATCTGAAGCTGATCCTGGCCCACATGGGCGGAGGGCTTCCCTTCTACGCCATGAATCCCCGGCTGCAGAAATCCATGGGAAACGTGTACTACGATACGGCGGCCAATCCTCTGCTCTACAATATCCGTAGTCTCAAGGCCGTCATCGCCATGGTGGGGGTGGAAAAGCTGCTCTTTGGCAGTGATTTTCCCTTGCTCCTCTACCCTTCACGGAGCCGGGAGATGGATTTTACCTTGTTTCTTGCGGATATTCGGGACCATGCCGGACTTTCCCCAGAGGAATCTGCCCTGTTCTTTTCAGACAATTTCCGAAAGTTGCTGCATATTCAATAAGGATAGGGTGAGTACAAAGGGGCCTGCGCTTATTGGGTTGATCCTCTACCGCCTCTTGCTGGTGTTGGTTATGGTCCTTATGGTGGTGTTGGTTGGGGGGACCCTCTATGCCCTGGTGTTCCGCGATGCTCATGGGGGCCCGCTCTATCGGTTTACCCCCCAAGGGCCGCCATCGGTTTCCACGCCTCCCCGGAATGAAGCCCCCGGACAGGACAGTTCCACGGTTCGGGGTATATTCACGGGCATAGGCCGCCTCCGGGTTGCCACCGCTCCCCCTCAACCGTATACGGTGATCCTTTCCATTGCTTTCCCCTATGACCCGGAAGATCGGCCTTTTACCGAAGAATTGGCCACCCGGGTTACGGATTTTCGGAATAGTGCGATTGAATATTTCGGTTCCCACACGGTGGAGGAGCTGAAAAAACAGGACGAACCGGCCATCAAAGCGGAACTCTTGCGCCGGTATAATGCCATGCTCCATTTGGGGCATATAGAAGCCCTCTATTTTAATGATTTTATGGTTATTGAGTAGGGGTATAGCCCGGGCCCGGACTGCACGTGACAATCTGGACAGAAAAAAAATTGCATGGTATAATTTTTTATATTTTTATATACTATTTGATAGGGTTGATGCTATCTATCAAAAGGAGTCTTTCTTCCATGGAGCAACCAACCTCTACCGCCGCGCAGGTCATTATCGCGATAATCCCCATTGTGGGGATTGTTATGGGATCTCTGGTGGTATTTTTTTATCTCCTGTGGAACCATAAACGTAAGATCCTGCTTATCAAGGCAGGGCAGTACGCACGGCCCGAATTTGATCTTCTTTCCTTCAGTTTGCTTGCGGGGTTGCTCCTGAGCAGTGTAGGAATCGCCTTGACCGTGGTTCTCGCGATAGCGCGGGGGGGTAATTTCGGCCTTTTGGGGGGGATTCTTCCCCTGTCCATTGGATTCGGTTTATTGGTCTATTATGGGATCAAGCACGGTGATAGAAGCTCGTGAACAAGGAAGACGATTTTGACGATAAGATGATCGTCGCTGAGGTCGTCACAGGGCAAAAAGAGTTATTCCGGCTTCTGGTAAACCGGCATGAACAGTCCGTATACGGAATGGGATTAAGTTTTTTCCGTAATGCCGAAGATGCTTCGGATTTTACCCAGGAGGTTTTTCTTAAAGTGTTCCGTAATCTCCCCAATTTTGAGGGGCGATCCCGGTTTTCTACCTGGTTGTATAAGATCGCCTATAATACGGCGGTGAATACGGTAACCAGGAAAAAGGAGTATCACAGTCTTGCGGAAGATGATCCCGTGGTGGATGGGGATACGCCGGAACGTACCATGCTCCGTTCCGTGATTAAAGAGGCGGTACTGGAGGCGGTATTGAAGCTGCCTGAGCGGTATCGGATTTGTGTTGACCTCTTTTTTTTCTATGATCGGTCATATCAGGAAATTGAGGCCATTACCGGGTTTCCGGTTAATACGATCAAATCCCATGTATTCCGGGCAAAGAAACTGCTCCGGGAACAGCTTAAAGGGTTTGTCGAAGGAGGCATAGAATGAATTGCCGTATCATGATGGATAAAGTGTATGATTCAATCGGAGAAGGACCCCTTCCCCTCGGGTCCCGTCTGCAACTGGGGGTGCATCGCTGCTGGTGTCCCCGCTGTAATCAAGCGGTCAAAACCCTGGAAGCGGCGCAGGAACTCATGGAAACCCAGTTTTTCCCCCCGTCCCCGGATTTTGAGGAAATCATCATGGCACAAATCAGTGCTCAAGACACCAGTGGCGTCGTGGACTATGCGGAAGCGGTCACCCCGTATTTCGATGTCCCTGCGGGGGTCTCTTTCCGCGGCTGGGTCATCACCGGTCTCATCATTCTGTTTTCGCTCTCAACGTCCTTTTTTGGCATGGACTTTAAGACCATCGCTGGTTCCCAAGGTTCTTCCTTTTTACTTCCGGTGGGGCTTACCATAGGTTCGGTGGTTACCGTTTATGGCGCCCTGTTCATTGGCAGCCATCTCAAAGAACTCTCCGGACGGTTCAGGCTGCATTAATAACACCGTTATGGAGGTATAATGGTATGGTGTATCATCAAATGAAAGAAAAAGAAAAAAAATCCTTTTCTATAGTATGGCTGGTTTCTACGGTTCTTTTGTGCGGGGTGTTTACCCTTGCTTCGGTATCACAGGCTGAAGCCCAGGGCAAGGATCAGGACACTGCCCGGCGGTATGCCGCGATCATTCAGAATGTCTTCGATTTTATCCAAAAACATTATGTGGAAGAGGTCGATCCCCAGGTTCTGTATGAGGGGGCCATGTCGGGGATGTTTAACGCCCTGGGAGATCCCTATTCGTCCTTTCTGCCTGAAAAGGACATGGCGGACCTGAGCGAAACCACCCAGGGAAGCTTCGGCGGGGTGGGACTCTATATTTCCAAACCCGTGGGAGAACGGCCCGACGGCAAGCCGCCCTATGTGGAAGTGGCTTCCCCCATGGAGGATACCCCGGGCTGGCGGGCGGGGATTAACTCCGGGGACCTGATTATCGAGATAAACGGGGAATCGACCGATGTATTAACCATGGACGAGGTTCTGGCCCGGCTCCGGGGAATCCCGGGAGTCGCGGTGAATCTCCGCATCCGCCGGGGTGAAAAACTGGAATTCCCCGTAACCCTTACCAGGGCCATTATTGAGGTACCCACCACCAAATATGCCATGATAGGGGATATCGGGTATCTTAAACTCATCACCTTTACCCCCATGACAGTGGATCGGGCGCGGGATGCCCTGGATGCCTTTAACGCGCAAAAGTACCGGGGACTCATCCTCGATCTCCGCAATAATTACGGGGGCCTGCTGCAATCCGCCGTAGGCATCGGGGATCTCTTCCTGGACAGCGGGGTGGTGGTATCTATCAAATCCCGGATTCCCTCGGAGAACGCGGTGTTTAACGCCCGGAAGCAGACCATCGTTCCCCCGGATATTCCTATCATTGTGCTTATCAACCATGGCTCTGCTTCGGCTTCGGAAATTGTGGCGGGCGCTTTGAAAGACCGGGGCCGGGCATACCTCGTGGGGGAAAAGTCTTATGGGAAAGGCTCGGTCCAGCAGGTGTACCCCCTGGATAAATCGGGTTTCAAGATTACCACCGCGCGGTATTACACCCCCAGCGATGTTAATATCGATAAAATCGGTATACCCCCGGACCGGGAAATAACCTTCCCCGAATTTACCGACGAAGATGCGGAAGGACTCAATGCCCTGATCAAGGCAAACCGGGTACCGGCCTTTGTTGCAGCCCATCCCAAGGCCGTTACCGCCGAGATAGATACCTTTGCTCAGGAGTTGCATACGGAATATCACCTGGATGTATCCCTGCTCCGCCGCCTCATCCGGAACGAACAGAACCGGACCACGGTAGCCCCGGTATACGATCTGGAATACGATGTACAGTTGCAGGAAGCGGTAAAAATCCTGCAAGGGGGAACCTATGGCGCCCTGATGCGGACCACCAAAACCTTAAAGGTGCTCCAGGAAGAGGCCGATTTAGAAGATGCTATTCCCTTGGCTTCCTAGGTTCATCGGATTTGCTGTTTTAATGTCTGCGGTATGAAACGATTTATGCTGCCGGATCCACCGGATGCTGCAGGAATGATCCGGTTAACCGGCAAGGATTACCATTATCTGGTCAGGGTCCGGCGCTCCATACCGGGAACTCTTTTTAAAGCCCTCCTCCCTGATGGGAAGGAAGTCCAGGTGCGGGTGTGTTCTGTTGATGGCGCGTGTCTTTTGGGATCATGCTGCACCCCGGATGCTCCTGAATCCGGGGCAGCATGGCCGGCAAGGAAATCGGAAGACTCCCCGGTACGCAACTCCCTGCCGCCGATCCTGCTTTTTCAGGCCCTGCCCAAGGGCGCCAAGATGGACCTCATCCTCCGGCAGGCCACCGAGGGGGGTATCACGGAGATCCGTCCCTTTGTGTCCGGGTATTCGGTCCCGAGGATAAAACCTGGCCAGGGGGATGCAAAAACCAGACGATGGGAGCGGATCATAAAAGAGGCCCGTCAGCAAAGCGGGTCGGATATCGCCACATCCATTCGAGCGCCTTGTACGGTAGCGGCCCTCATGGAATACTGGGAAACCCTTAAAAGCCGGTATCCCCAAGCCTTGGGGATCCTGCTGCATCAGCCCCCCCTTGAAAAAGGTGGTTTGCATGACTATCTTAGTACTATCCCTGAATTGGTAGCTTTGGCGGTCGGCCCCGAAGGAGGGTTTGCCGCCGGTGAGGTATCACAATTTTTAGCTGCCGGGTTTAAGCCCGTTGGTTTTGGAGCCACCGTATTAAGGACTGAAACCGCCGCCTTGTATGGAGCGGCGGCTATACGTATCATACTATTGGAGAGTGCGTCGTGGATGCCGAAAATCCCCCAGCACGAGAACGAATCAGCCTGTTAAAGGTTCCCCTGGACATTGTGTTCCCGGAACAATTGACCGGTGTCATCAATGAGTTACTGGTAACCGGGGAAGGCAGGAATATTGTGTTGCTTTCCCTCTGGGATCTCCTGCGGGCGCGGAGAAACGGGGAATACCGTACGTATCTTCTGAGCGCATCTCTGATCATTCCCATATCAAAAAGCCTGGTAGGGGGTGCCCGGTTTCTGACCGGTAAGAAAGTGGTGCGGTATATGCCCTTCGATTTTATCGTCCAGCTCCTCACCAACCTTGAAACGCGGGAATTAACCCTCTACCTCCTCGGCGGGAAGCTGCAGGTGCTTAAAAAAACCGAAAAAAATGTACGGGCAACCTTTCCCCACCTGCGGGTCGTCGGACGACATGCAGGTTCCTTTAAAAAACAGGATGAGGGAACCATTCTGGAGGCAATCAGAAAGGCAACTCCTTCGCTGATATTGGTCGGTCAAGGGATTCGCGGGGAAGAACTGTGGATAGCCCGAAACAACACCAAGCTTAGTCCAGGACTCCGGTTATGGTGCAGTGATATATATGATATCTTCGCGGATCTGAAAAAGCACCCCTCCCGGTATATCTTTGAGCATGGCCTGGAATGGATACGGTACTGTTTTGAAAGCCCCCGGTGTTGCTTTAGGATTTTCCCCTATTTGTACTATAAATTACTGCTACTAGTGTACCGGCTGCTCAAAAAAGAGTGAAACCGGATCGGGGGAATCCCCTGTTTCCGACAGCAAGGGTTTTGAGCAGCCAGGCCATAGCCCGGTGGTCCAATGGGTCAATGCTGTACGAGTACCTCAGGGGACGGGGAATCATCATAATCCGCTCTGGCTTCGGCAGCCAAGGCCGTGCCGGGAGATACGAGGGCCATATTGCCACCATGGGTCAGACGGCCCGAGGCTGAACGACCGGCGCCACTGGCAAAGCGCTGCTTTGCCGCGTCCTGATCTTCCAGGGCAAGGTTGGCCGCGGCCCTGACCGCCCGGGCCGTACTTTCGCTGATCCTCCCCCGCTCCATCAAATCATTGATTTCCGCGACGGCTATCTTTTCGATGCTACCGTAGGTCTTCATGAGCGCGGCGGCCCGCCGGGGACCTATCCCCTCCACCGATTCCAGAACCGGGAAGGCGAGGTCCTTGGAGCGGAGCTGTTGATTAAAGGAAGTAGCAAAACGATGGGTTTCATCCCGAAGGAATTGCAGCACCTTCAATGCCTCCGAACGCCTGGAAAGCCGTATTGGTTCCGCCGTGTGGGGGAGCCAGAGTTCTTCATCCCGCTTGGCAAGCCCCAGGACATCGCAGCGCATCCCCAGTTCGTCAAGCACGCCCTTGGCGGCGTTGACCTGGCCTATGCCGCCGTCGATGAGCACCAGATCAGGGAGTTCCTTCCCCTCCTTGAGGAGCCGGGAGTAGCGGCGATGCACCGCTTCCCGCATGGCAGCGAAGTCATCCACCACCCCCACCACGGTGCGGAGCTTGAAGTACCGGTAGTGCTTCCGGTCCGGCACGCCGTTCTTGAAGGAGATGAGGGACGCTACCGGGTGTTTGCCGTCGAGTTGGGCAATATCAAACCCTTCGATCCGCTCAGGCCGGGAACGCAGTCCCAGGGCCTGGACCAGTTCATCCAGGGCAGGGCCGGCCCCCCGCTCCTTGACCCGGGTGCGGAGGTCTTCCAGCGCGTTCTGCCGGGCCATGGCCAGTACCGCCTCGTGGCGTTTTTCATGGGGGAGAAGCAGGTTCGGGGCGTAGCCAAATCGTTCGGTAAACCACTGGATTAATGAGGAGTGAGAAGTGAGGAGTGAGGCGGAGTAAATCTGGGGTGGCGGTGGGCGGTCCGGGGTGTAGTAGGCGGCGGCGAAGGTTTCCAGGGATTCAACCTCATCCGCGGCGGAACGGGTACGGAACAGCTCCCGTCCGGTCATCTTACCTCCCCGCATGGAAAAAACCGTAAAGGTGGTCAGTACCCCCTCGCTTGCCCAGGCAATATAGTCCCTGCCTTCGGGATCGAAGTCTACCACAGCATTGCCTTCCGAAAGATGCTCAATGGCCCTGATGGTGTCCCGAAACCGGACCGCATCTTCAAAGCGGAGCGCTGTTGCCGCCGCATGCATCTGTTCGGTCAGGTCCATGATGAGGGATTCGGTTGCTCCGGAAAGGAGCTGCTGTACCCTCATGACGTGGGCCTTATAGGCTTCCTCAGTGATTTTATTGCAGCAGGGGGCCATACAGCGGCTGATGTGGTAATACATACAGGGGCTTTCCCGTTTGCGGAATCTCTGGCACTTCCGCAGGGGCAAGAGCTGTTCGATGAGTTCCAGCATGGTATCCACCGCATGTACATTGGGGAAGGGTCCGAAATACAGGGAACCATCCTCAATGAGGCGCCGGGTACGGAACACCCGGGGGAAAGTTTCGGCGGTGATTCTAATAACCGGATAGGTCTTTCCATCCTTAAGGTTGATATTGTATTTGGGGGAATACTGCTTGATGAGGGTGTTTTCCAGGAGCAGCGCATCGTATTCAGTGGCAACGATGATGGTTTCGATTGACGTGGCATGTTTGAGCAGCGCGCCGGTCTTGGCATCCTTGGTCCCCGCAAAGTAACTGGTAAGCCGGTTCCGTAGCACCCTCGCTTTGCCCACATAGATGATACGGCTTGCATCATCCCGCCAGATGTATACCCCCGGTTCCTGGGGAGCCTCCCGCGCGACGGCCCTGAGCATATCATAATGGTCTGAGAATCCTTCCGGCTTCATGTATAGGAACCATACAATGCCCCCCAATGAATGTCCAGTGCAGGTCTTACATGACCCGGCCGGTCCTTGAGAGGCTATTGCGCTAATTGTAATATTCTGGGCATAATACATTATATCTATATTTTGAGGAGGTTCTTTTATGAAAAGAACGCAGATATTGGGACGCCTCGCGGGTATCGCCGCGCCGGCGCTCATCGCAGGGTTCATGGCGCTGCTGCTTACGGGCTGCGACTTGTCCGGGGATTCGGATGATCCGGCTCCGGCGGTTATCAGCGTAACCGTCACATCAACAACCAAAACGGTCGTCAAGGGCGGTTCGCTGGATTTCACCGCGGAGGTTGCGGTTACCGACGGCGCGGCGCAGACTGTAACCTGGTCGGTTGCGGGCGCTCAGGTGCCTGGCACCAAAATTGAAATTACTCCCGGGGGGGGGGGGCGGTTAACCGTCGCTGCTACTGAAACCGCAACAACCTTAACAGTCAAAGCGACTTCCACCGCAGACCCCACCAAGTCTGGTACCGCTACAGTAACCATCACCGCCGCGGATGCAGAGACGGCGGATAAGGCTGCCCTTACCAGCGCGATTACTGCGGCGAACACCGCCAAAAACAGCGTGGTGATTAACACCGTTGCGGCGAATGTGCCTGCGGGAACTAAGTGGGTTACTCAAGCGGAGATGACCGCTCTTGAAAACGCGATTACTGCTGCGGAGACGGTGAACAACAAAGCCGCCGCCACCCAGACGGAAGTAGACGCCGCGAAAAACGCCCTGACCACCGCGACAACCACCTTTACCGCCGCGAAAAAGG